>JBFIIJ010000169.1:0-5702 GCA_041601315.1 Gammaproteobacteria bacterium | reverse complement strand
CTGTTGTTCCAGAAGTTCGACCACTTTTTCAAACAATTTATACGGGTTAAAGGGTTTAACCACATAATGTTTGATACCTGCTTTTAATGCTTCCGTTACATTTTCTTTTTGATCATTTCCGGTAAGTAGGATGAAGGGGATGTCTTTCGTTTTTTCATTACCTTTTAACGCGCTGAATAATTCCAGACCAGACATATTCGGCATCATCCAATCACAAATTATCAAGTCTACCCGTTTTAATTTGGTAGTCTTTAGTGCTTTGTCACCATCAGCGGCTTCGAAAAAATTACTAAAACCTTGCGCTCTTAAAGATGCCTTAATTGTATGTCGAATCGAAATGGAATCATCAACAAGTAAGACATTTTTTTTCGTTATCTTTGGCGAAAGTTCCAATTACTGCTCCTTTTATCAGCGACTAAAATATGCGCCTATTACTTAAAGGTTAAGCACTACTTACCTTCTGCTCCCTATCTCTTTCATCCATCTGTTCAGTGATAAAATTAAGAATGCCGTCATAATCCAAACCGGCATCCATTAACATATCTTCTCTTGAACCATGTGGGAGTAGTCTATCCGGTAAACCATAGTTCGCAATTCTTTGCGCGATACCATGCGCTGCGATAACCTCGTTAACGGCTGATCCTGCACCACCTTGAATGGCATTTTCTTCCACAGTAATAATCAAATCATGTTCAGCACACATATCAACGATCAATGATTCATCGATAGGTTTTATAAAACGCATGTTAACCACAGTTGCATTAAGTTCTTCACCAATCTTTTCACAATCAGCAACCATAGCGCCGAAAGCAAGTATTGCCAGACGTTTTCCTTTACGTTTAATTTCAGCTTTACCAATAGGCAATTCTGTCATTTCTTTTTGTACTTCGACACCAGGACCAGTACCTCGTGGATAACGCACAGCAACGGCACAATTTTGTTTATATCCGGTATATAACATTTGACGGCATTCATTTTCATCGGCGGGGGCCATGATCATGATATTTGGTAAACAACGCATAAAACTCAAATCATAAGCACCATTATGTGTTGCACCATCAGCACCAACACAACCAGCTCGGTCAATGGCAAACAAGACCGGTAAGTCCTGAACAAGCACGTCATGAATTAATTGATCATAGCCACGTTGTAAAAATGTTGAGTAAATTGCAACGACGGGTTTTAAACCATCACACGCCATTGCAGCGGCAACAGTCACACTATGTTGTTCGGCAATGGCCACATCAAAATATTTATCGGGATGTTGTTTTTCGAATTCAACCAAGCCAGAACCCTCACGCATTGCCGGTGTAATGGCTGCAAAACGATGATCTTCATTCGCCATATCAATAGCCCAATCACCAAATACTTTACTGTAAGTAGGTCCGGATGAAGATTTGCCGGAAGGTACGATACCTTTATGCGGGTCAAATGGTGTTACACCATGATACTTAACCGGGTCTTCTTCCGCAGGGCCATAGCCTTTACCTTTCTTGGTAATGATATGCAGGAATTGCGGACCCTCGAGTTCTTTAATATTTTTTAATGTTGCCAACAGAGCATGCATGTCATGTCCATCTATCGGACCAATATAATTAAAACCAAACTCTTCGAATAAAGTGCCCGGAGTAACTAAACCTTTAACATGCTCTTCTACACTTTTTGCAATTTCAAGTGCATTGGGAATATTAGATAATACTTTTTTGCTGCCTTTACGGACGCTGGAATAAATTTTTCCAGAGAGTAATTGCGCAAATCGATTTGAAAGCGCACCGACATTCGGTGAAATCGCCATATTATTATCGTTCAGGATAACCAACATATCACTATGCTCGGCTCCAGCGTGATTCATAGCCTCAAAAACCATTCCCGCGGTCAAACCGCCATCACCAATAATTGCCACACTTTTTCGATTTGAGCCCGTTCGCGAAGCCGCAATAGACATTCCGAGTGCGGCACTAATCGACGTACTGGAATGACCGACGCCAAAACAGTCATATTCGCTTTCATCACGTTTTGGAAATGGAGCTAAACCTTCCCACTGTCGAATACTGTGCAGTTGATCTTTTCTGCCTGTCAGTATTTTATGAATATAGGCTTGATGACCCACATCCCAGACCAGTCGATCTTCGGGAGTATTGTACAAATAATGCAAGGCAACGGTGAGTTCAGCCACACCAAGACTTGCCGCAAAGTGCCCGCCACTCTTGCTTACAGAGTGAAGTAAAAATAATCTAACTTCTTCGACGAGTTGCTCTAACTGAGATTCAGGTAGCTTTCTCAAGTCTGCCGGACAGTCAATTTGGTCTAAAAGAGGCGTGTTAATTTCGTTACTCATCACATAATTCACTGAAAAAGATTTACATTATGAATAGTGGCCATTAGCCATGCAAGAAGATCCATTCAAGAATAATGAACAAAATATAAAATCGTGCCTGAAACGTATCTCCAACACCGGACTGTACATTCATCCAAGCATCACTTATCTTAGCGATTTTTTGGCAAAAAGCGGCTAGAATACGCGCATAACTAACAAGCAAATCAATAATCTGGAGTCGTATTAATGGGTGTCCCTCTTATTCAACAATACAAAATGGGTAAATATATCCTTGGTAAGAAGTTCAGTGGAGTAAAAAAGTACCCGTTGGTATTGATGTTGGAACCGTTATTTCGTTGTAATCTGGCTTGTTCCGGCTGCGGCAAGATCGATTATCCAAAGGAAATTCTTGATAAACGCCTGAGTTACGACGATTGTATGAACGCCATTGATGAATGCGGCGCGCCTGTTGTTTCTATTGCCGGTGGCGAACCACTAATTCACAAGGAAATGAGCCAAATAGTAAAAGGCTACATTGATCGCAAAAAATTCGTTTATCTTTGTACCAATGCCATTTTGTTGAAAAAACATATGGACGAATACACGCCCTCTCCTTATTTGACCTTCTCAATCCATTTAGATGGAAATAAAGAACGTCACGATTCTTCAGTTTGTCTGGATGGCGTTTTTGAAAAATGTATCAAGGTGATCAAGCTTGCTCGAGAAAGAGGTTTCCGTGTCACCATCAACTGTACATTGTTCCAAAGTGAAACCGCTGAAGAAGTGTCAGAATTCATGGATATGGCCATGGACTTGGGTGTTGAAGGCGTCACCATTTCGCCTGGATATCATTATGAAAGAGCACCTAAACAAGATGTATTCCTGAAAAAACGTGAAAGCAAACAATTGTTCCGCGATATTTTTAAATTGGGTCTTGGTAAAAAATGGCGGTTTAATCAGTCTTCCTTGTATCTGGATTTCCTTGCCGGAAACCAGACTTACGAATGTACACCTTGGGGTAATCCAACTCGCAATGTCTTCGGTTGGCAAAAACCCTGTTATTTACTAGTTGGCGAAGGCTACGCACCGACATTTGCTGGTTTGATGGAAGAAACCCAATGGGAAAATTATGGTACCGGTCGTAACCCTAAGTGCGACAACTGCATGGTTCATTGTGGATTCGAAGCAACTGCTGTTAATGACACGGTTAATAATCCATTAAAAGCATTAGGCGTTTTCCTTAAAGGTCCTAAAACCGATGGTGAAATGGCTCCTGAATTACCTACGCTTTATAAAGAAGACGAAGTGGCTAAAAAATCAGGTAGTACATCAGAAGTAAAAGCAACCAAGAGTTGCGGTACTAGCAAACAAGTCGCTTAAAACCTAGATTCCACAGTTGACCGCTACGAGTATTGTTAACATATCGGCAACAAAAAGACATTGCTACTGTTTGAATACATATACAAAGTGAAAGCGCTACAGCATGTATAGCAGCCCTGTTTGCCTGACTGGCTATGTAAAAAAAATCACTAAGGGAATAACCATTAGCTCATTTTTTCCCTACGCCAGCCAAACAAACAGAACCACTCTACACGCTGTCCAACTACGGATTCTAGGTTAATGGAACTAACACTTCTGGCAGTCTTGCCAGGATTGCTAATCTGGACATCTATTCTTTTATTGCCCTGGCGTCCGTGGAGTACACGGGAATCGCTTGATAGTTTAGCTTCTGTTAAAAATCGGGATCTATCCGAAATCACAGTATTAATTCCTGCCAGAAATGAAGCCTTAACCATAAAAGAAACACTTTCTGCACTTAAAGACCAAGGGAATAATCTAAACGTCATTCTGGTCGATGATCAATCTACGGATAATACTGCCAAAATCGCAAAATCAATTAATTTAGAAAATCTGAGTATCATCTCTGGAAGTGAACCGCGAGAAGGATGGAGCGGCAAACTATGGGCATTGGAACAGGGAAGGCAACACGTAAAAACACCCTATCTCATCTTGCTAGACGCGGATATTGTTTTAGAAAAAAATTTAATCCCTGTCGTATTGGAAAAAACACGAACTGAACAACTGCAAATGTTGTCATTAATGGCTTTCTTAAAAATGAAGACGTTCTGGGAAAAGTTATTAATGCCCGCTTTTATTTTTTTCTTCAAATTGCTCTACCCGTTTCATCTTTCCAATAAACCGAACTCCTGGATCGCCGCAGCGGCAGGCGGATTTATTTTTATAGAGACAAAGATACTTGAAGAACTAGGTGGTTTCGAATGCATTAAAAATGAGCTGATTGACGATTGTTCACTCGCTAAACAGGTCAAAAAAAACAAGCATAAAATATGGACTGGCATGACACATTCGGCCATTAGTATTCGTAGTTACGAAACACTTTCAAGTATCTGGCAAATGGTTGCCAGAACGGCGTATACGCAACTCCTATACTCGCCTTTACTGCTATTACTGTGCACTTTCCTGATGATTATGGCCTTTGGACTTCCGGTTGTAGCACTATTACACAATCAATCCGTCATTTTTGGATTATTGATACTGGGCTTGCAAGTTTTATGTTATCTACCTACTTTACGCTACTATTCAATGAATCCGTCATATGCTCTAGTTTTACCACTAATCGGCGTGTTATATCTTGTTATGACATGGAGTTCGGCTTATCGTTACTACTTTGCAAAAGGTGCTAACTGGAAAGGTCGGTATTACAATTAGTTGAAACATTTGTGGAAAAATATCGTCAATAATAAAAAATATATGGATTTAAAAAAATGACATCAAAAAATCACTTAATTCAACCTGCTTTGAAACTGTGCTTTGGTATTTATTTACTTTTTTCAGCAAATTCTCTCTGGGCAGATACTGAACAAGAAAAAGCGATGCAAGTCCCCGTTAATGCGTTACATAACGCCTTGATTAGCATTATGAAAAATGGCAGTTCAAGCAGTTTCAAAGACCGTTATGCCGTTATAGAAGATGTCATCACAAAAAGTTTCAATACACCATTAATTTCCAGAGTGGTTTTAAGTCGATACTGGAGCTCACTTGATGAAAAGGCTCAAACTGATTTTATTAATTTATTTAATCGGTTAACCATATCAACTTATGTCAGTCGATTTGACTCATATGACAATGAATCCTTCAAATACCTTGCTACCGAATCCATGAAAAAGGACAGGTTCCTGATAAAAACCGAATTAGTACAGAATGGTGACGAGCCGGTTTCATTTAATTACATTGTTCAAATTGATGAAGGACAATGGAAAATTATCAGCGTTATTGCCAATGGCATTAATGATTTATCCTTAAAACGCGCAGAATATTCTTCTGTAATAAAAGAACAGGGTTTTGAATCACTGATTGAGAGTAT
>JBFIIJ010000168.1:0-5703 GCA_041601315.1 Gammaproteobacteria bacterium | reverse complement strand
CGGATAGACAATATTTTTATGTCAATGGACGTATGGTTCGCGACAAGCATGTCAGTCATGCGATACGTTTAGCTTATGATGATCGTATAGCAATTGGGCGCTATCCGAGTTTTGTTTTGCATTTACAGTTAGATCCTTCGCTGCTTGATGTGAATGTACATCCGGCTAAATCAGAAGTTCGTTTTTCTGATACAAGAAATATTCATGATTTTATTTATGGTGCGTTATTGGATAGTTTAAGACAACCTGTCATTGTCGCTGTTAAGAATGAACAATATGAAATGAACGACGTTGCTGAACATCAAACAGTAAACGAAGAAGAAAGCCCTCATTATCAAAGTCATCAAGGTACAACGAATACGTTTAAGCAATTTGATGCGCTTCAAATAAAGAAATCATCATCAAAATATTTAACTTTGTTCGACGGGCAGTTTGTTGTTGCAACGATTGATGATGAACAGTATTTGGTAGATATTGCTAAAGCGAGAGTATTACTCACAACACTCAATCTACTTAATAACTTTAATGTGAAGAAAATCATTAAACGTCCGATACTTGTGCCAGTAAGTTGTGAATTAACAGAAGATAAACTTGAGTTGATTGAAAGTAATACAGCATTAATTAATCAATGGGGTTTTGAATTAGAATTAATATCACCAACACAAATTAGGGTTCGTTCGATACCCTCACGTTTAATGTACGCAGAAACAATTTCATTAGTGAAAGATTTATTAGACGCGAGTGCAAAAAATCTAACTGAAATAGAGATAGCGGCAATTCTTGCTCAGCACGTTAATGATTCCGGAACAGAGTTAAATGAAGAAAGTACCTTGCAATTATTAAGTGAAATTAATTTTTATGAAAATAGTGCAAATAATGTACAGAACTTACCCTGGCGAAAACTTGAGCCTTCATTGTTGCAATCGCTTTTGCAAAAATAATGACTGATAAACCATTTGTTATTTTTATCATGGGACCGACTGCGTCAGGTAAGACGGATCTGGCGGTTCAGTTACACGAGAATATCGATTGTGAAATTATCAGTGTCGATTCAGCGTTAGTTTATCGCGGTATGGATATTGGTACGGCAAAACCAGATAAAGCGTTATTAGAGAAAGTCCCACATCGATTAATCGATATTTGCGATCCATTAGAATCTTATTCTGCTGCCCGGTTTCTTCAAGATGCGAACGAAGCAATTAAGGAAATTCAAGAAAAGGGTAAAATGCCGGTACTTGTTGGTGGCACAGGACTCTATTTTCGGGCTTTGGAACAAGGTTTGGCGGAATTACCTGAAGCGAATTATCGAATTCGTGCCAGATTGGAAGAAGAAGGCGAAACAGAAGGTTGGCAAAGTTTGCATACAAGATTAAGTCAAATAGACCCAGCCGCCGCGGCTCGTATTAACGAAAATGACCCGCAGCGTATTCAGCGTGCATTGGAAGTGTATGAAATTACAGGTGAAACAATGACATCCTTGCTTTCTGAAGGACGAAAACAGGCATTTCCATTTCCAATCAAGAAAATCATTATGTCTCCTGAAGATCGTTCTATTTTGCATGAACGTGTAAAACAACGGTTTATAGCCATGTTGAAATCTGGATTAATTGAAGAAGTTGAGACTTTATATCAACGAGGTGATCTATCTTTGAGCTTGCCATCCATGCGTTTAGTAGGCTACAGGCAGGTTTGGCGCTATTTGGATGGCCAAACGAGTTATGAAGAAATGCAGGAACACGCGATAATAGCCACAAGGCAATTGGCTAAACGCCAAATAACCTGGTGTCGCAGTGAAACGAATGCTGATTGGTATGACCCGCTAGAATCCGGAATTTTGTCTAAAATCCTGGAAAATCTTAAGAATTAACCGTAAATCCCTTTAATTTTGTAATATACTTGTTCGAGAATAAGTAGAATTGTCGTTGGTATGACGACTCACAATAAGAATAATTAGACAGGAAGGAGAGTTATTATGAGTAAGGGGCACTCATTGCAGGATCCTTTTTTAAACGCGCTCAGAAAGGAACGAATCCCAGTATCTATTTTTCTCGTGAACGGTATAAAGCTACAAGGACAGGTAGAATCTTTCGATCAATTTGTCATTCTTTTAAAGAACTCGGTTAGCCAATTGGTATATAAACATGCAGTTTCTACCATTGTGCCAGCGAGAAATGTTAAGCTTCCCCGTACTGATGAGGATAGTGAAGAGAGCTGATATTATTTTAGTGGTAATCATTTGGAATTAGAATCCGCTGTCATCCAGCGAGCCTTAGTCGTTCACGTCGATTTTAATAAATCATCAGACGATTCATTCAATGAATTTATTCAATTGGTTGAATCTGCTGGTCTGGAAGTTGTCGATTCATTAAGAGCTCCACGTTCCAAACCTGATGCTCAACTCTTTGTCGGTAGCGGTAAAGCGGACGAGATAATACTAGCCGCAGAACAGTCTACTGCCGACGTCATCATATTCAATCACTCTCTTACACCTGCTCAGGAACGTAATCTTGAGAATCATATCGGTTTACGTGTCATTGATAGAATAGGCTTGATTCTCGATATCTTTGCTCAACGTGCTCGTAGTTATGAAGGTAAATTGCAGGTTGAATTAGCGCAGTTGGAACATTTGTCTACCCGTTTAATACGCGGTTGGACGCACTTGGAACGCCAGAAAGGTGGTATCGGTTTACGTGGTCCTGGTGAAACTCAGCTCGAAACTGACCGCCGTTTGATCGGTGCTCGAATTAAATTGATTAAACAACGTTTACAAAAGGTTCATAAGCAACGTCACTTGAGCCGGCAGCAACGTAAAAAAAATGATATCCCTGTTGTTTCGTTGGTGGGATATACCAACGCAGGTAAATCAACCCTATTTAATTATCTAACGGGCGCTAATGTAGGAGTCGCAAATCAATTATTTGCGACATTGGATCCGACATTGAGAAGGATCGAAACAGAGTCTGGAAGGGGTGTTATATTAACGGATACGGTTGGGTTTATTCGTGATTTGCCGCATGAATTAGTTGAATCGTTTCAAGCGACATTGGACGAAGTACGAGAAGCAGATTTATTAATACACGTAATAGATGTTGATCACGAACAGCGTCAGCAGCGAATCGATAATGTAAATGAGGTGATTGAATTAATCGGGGCTACGAATGTGCCTCAAATTGAGGTTTATAACAAAATCGATAATTACCCGGAAATGTCTCCTAGAATTGAGTTCGCCGAGAATGATCTGAATACGAGAATCTGGCTATCATCGTATTCAGGTGAAGGTGTACATTATTTACAGGAAGAAGTTGAGCGCCACATTAATAAGAAAAGACAACCCCATTTTCTCAATTTACCTGTGACAGCAGGGCAATTAAGGGCGAAACTCTTTGATTTAGGAGCGGTCAGACACGAGAATGTGAATGAAATGGGCGGCTGGACCATGGAAGTGGAACTTGAAGACTTCAGATTGCATAAATTATGTGAGGAAGCCAGACTAGACATATCGCAGTTAGAGTTGCAGTCAGGGGCTAGTCACCATTAAGATTCACCCCCTGTTGTGTTCTATTGAACAAACTACATAAAAAATATTTCCTTGGAGAGTATTAAATGGGCTGGAATGAACCACCTGACGGTAATAAAGATAAAGATAAAGATCCTTGGGGCAATCGTGGTAATAATGACGGCCCACCTGATTTGAATGAAATTATCAATAAAATGCAGAAAGGCTTAGGTGGAATGTTCGGCAGCCGTCCAAGTCGCATCGATAACAACAATTCCATGTTTCCTTTTGCGGTAGGTTTTATCCTTTTGTTAGTTTGGCTCATTTATGATGTGACCTATTTTATTGATGAGCAAGAACGTGGGGCTGTACTTCGGTTTGGTGCGCACGTCGAAACATTAGAACCAGGTATCAATTTCAGATTACCCAGACCAATAGAAGACGTTATTGTAAGGAATGTTGGCCGTGTTCAGCGTTTGACTCACAGAGCAACAATGCTGACGCAGGATGAAAACATCGTTGATCTTGAAGTCGCTGTTAAATGGAAGATAAAGCAGGATCCGAGTGAATTTTTATTCAATGTAAATGATCCGGTTGCAACATTGCAACAAGTTACGGAAAGTGTAGTGCGCGAGGTTATAGGTAAAAGCAAACTTGATTACGTATTGACAGAAGGTCGAGCTGAAATTGCACAAAAACAACGTGACTTGATGATTATGGTACTCGACCAACAATATAAAGCGGGTATATCAATTGAAAGCGTAGAGATGTTATCGGTTAAACCACCGGAACAGGTCAAGGCTGCATTTGATGATGCAATTAAAGCAAGAGAAGATGAACAGCGTTACGTTAACGAAGCCAAAGCGTATCAGAATGAAGTCGTTCCTGTTGCTCGTGGTGGTGCTGCACGCTTACGTGAGGAATCGAATGGTTATAAATCGCGTGTTATTTCAAAAGCAGAAGGTGAAGCGAGTCGCTTTGAGCAGTTATTAACTGAATATCAACGTGCACCGGAAGTTACGCGTGAACGTTTATATATTGATGCTATTGAGTCAGTATTTAGTCATTCAAATAAAGTCTTCATTGATAATGATAATGGAAATAGTCTGATGTATTTGCCTATAGATAAACTGATTGAACAACGAAAGAATAATAATTCAAATTCATCAAGCTCTGGTTTTAATGATATTACATCTTCTACATCATCTGCTCTTGATGATGCCAGACAAAAGTTTGATAGTCGCATGAGGGGGGCAAGATAATGTCTACATTACAAAAAATATTCATCCCTTTAGTTGCTGTTGTACTTATAGGTTCTTTTTTTATCTTCAAAGTTAACCAATGGGAACAGGCAGTTGTCTTTGAATTTAAAAAAATAAAGTCATCTGAGTTTGCACCAGGTTTACACTTTATGGTGCCGTTGATGAATACCGCCAAGAAATTTGAAAAGCGCTTATTAAATCTGGATCAACCTTCACGACGATTTTTAACCATTGAAAAGAAAGACGTGATTGTTGATTACTATGCCAAGTGGCGTATTTCAGATGTAGAGAAATTTTATATTGCCAGTAATGGCGGCAATATTGAATACGCAAAAGCGGAATTGATTTCACAAAGTCTGGATCAGGCATTGCGAGATGAGTTTGGTAAAAGAACAGTTCAGGAAGTTGTTGCTGGTGAACGAGACGAGATATTAAGAATTGTTACTGAAACATCGGAGCAGTTAAAACAAAGTTATGGTATCGAAATTGTTGATGTTCGAACCAAGCGCATTGATTTACCAGATGAAGTCAGTGATGATGTTTACAAACGTATGCGTTCTGAGCGAATACGTGTTGCTAAAGAACTTCGTGCACAGGGTAATGAAGCTGCTGAAAGAATTAGAGCTGTAACAGACAGAGATCGTGAAGTAATTCTTGCTAATGCTTATCGTGATGCTGAAATTATTCGTGGTGAAGGTGATGCTCAGGCTACTGAAATTTATGAAGCTTCATTTAGTAAAGATAAAGATTTTTATTCATTTTATCGTAGCTTGAATGCTTATAAAAACAGCTTCAATAATGGTAATGATGTGTTGTTGATAGAACCAAGTTCAGAGTTTTTTAAGTACTTTAATAATTCAAAAGGAAAATAGTAAGGCAAGGGATCATAAAATAATTGTTTGATATTAATTTTTCCGACTTACTAACTGCGTTAGCATTGGTTTT
>JBFIIJ010000167.1:0-5778 GCA_041601315.1 Gammaproteobacteria bacterium | reverse complement strand
CATGGATACAATCGTATTACTGAAAAAAAGAGTTCCAATTCAATAAAACACTTTCTTCAATTCCATAATTTCCTTAATAATTCTGAAACCAAGAAGTTAATCTAAACTAATTTTCTAGCCTGCTCCAGCCGTTGCCCCAATAATGATATCGATTGTTTTTTCAGGTGTGTTTGTTGACGTAATAACGTCGGTATAGGTTTCTGTCTTTTTATAAGCGAGATTCACAATACCATCTGCAGGTTGATATACGTGTTTACTTTTTAATGTGTTGATACTAGCGTGACTATTATCTGTTTTGATAGTTGTCTTTTCATTATTAAAGTATTCGGAATTAAGTATCCAGCTACCAGCCTTGTTTATCCCTGGAACATCATTGTCGTTATTCAACCCCGCTTTATTAATGCCTGAGTTAGCAACCAGTGAATAATCATTACTACTTATTGATTTTGGTGAAGGGTGATCTGCATTGCTGGCAATTGCAGTAGATTCGTCTACATAAGGTGAATCTGGATCAGTGCTCTTTGAATGATCCTGCATATAAGATTGATATGCTGTTGTGACTAATGCAGCGACTGCGCCTAAAGGACCGCCGAATAGGGCACCGCCAGCGATTTCCATAGCTGGAGCTATAGTATCGCCGGTCATCTTTCTATATATATTACTGACGATAGGAATGTGTTGTAGCGGATTAACGATGTCGATGATATCACCAAAGGTAAATCCGTCTTCACCGAAGATACTTGTTGTTACTTCAGTCGATGGCACCCTATTATTGCTTGCATGAATAAGCGCTGCGATACCTGAATTTTGTGGAATCGATGAATCCAAAATAATCTTTCCAGAATAATATTGTTGTGATTTTGTGTTTATAAATGCAATCCATATACCAGCTTGTTTTTATTATTGAATCGGGCTGATCGCTATATATTTAGTCATTTTTATAAAATATCTCGGAACTACCACGGTAATTATTTGCCGCTTTCTCCATGATGTGGCAGAGTTAGTCCAATGTTGAACGACATCCCTCTCGAATCAGAACAGCAAGAGCAGATCATCGCTGCAACCGAAGCCTATCTACATCAAGCCAGTGCCGAACTGGAATATTCATTCAAGCCGATTCCCGTTATGTTTGATTTAAAGGGAAGAGCGGCGGGTATGTATAAGGTCAATAAATCCCGGCGTATGATTCGTTACAATCCATATATATTTGGCCGCTATTTTTCTGAAAACATTTCTACAACGGTACCGCACGAAGTAGCACATTATATTGTTGATGTTATGTATGGAATAAGGAAGACGCAGCCGCATGGAAAAGAATGGAAAAGTATCATGAGCATGTTTAATGCAAATGCCAGTGTCACCTGCAATTTTGATTTGGATGGGCTACCCACTCGGTACTATCAACGGTTTGAATATACATGTTCGTGTCGCACTCATGAGTTGACTCGTATTCGGCATAACCGGGTTTTGAAAGGGGCACGCTATCATTGCCGACGGTGTAAGCAGGAATTGATACAAAAGAATGGCTGAACTACATCCACAATTACTTGAAGACTGCATTCTTCTCGGCCGTTTTCCTTTATCCCATCTTTTATTAATGCGTGATGCAAATTACCCCTGGTTTATTCTGGTGCCGGACAGGGAGGGAATTAGTGAGATATACCAGTTATCGGACGAGGACCAGTCTCAATTATTGCGAGAATCCTCATTTTTGGCAGAATTTCTTATGAAAACCTTTAATGGTGATAAAATGAACATCGCGGCATTAGGAAATATCGTTTCCCAGTGTCATTTACACCATGTTGTACGTTATCATTCGGATGCAGCATGGCCGGCACCTATTTGGGGAAAAGTGCCAGCGCAAGCTTATAGCGAAACAACTTTGAATGATGTGTTACTGAAATTAAATGAACTGGAGTTAATGGATTTTGATTATGAAAAAAAATATTAATACTAAACTGTCTTCCTGCGGATTAGCAATTATTCTGGTACTAGGCTTATCTTTCTCAGCGAATGCTGAAGATATGAAGCTGGAAGAAGCGAAAGCAGAAATTTCGAGACTGGAAAAGGAAAACATTTCTTTGAAGCAAGAGCTTGAGATATACGAAAAGAAGATTCTAGAACACAGGGAAAAACTGGCAGAGCACGATAAGATGCTTATGGAGATGAATAAAGAACAGTGAGCTGTTAGCTGATACAGAAGTTAATTTATGGCTCTACTTTTATTACGCAGGTTATTTCCTGCGGTTGTTTTACTATTTGTTGCAATATTTATTCGTGAACCTGCCGTTGGTTTAAGTCCAGAGTATCAGCAATTATTGAACTGGATGCCGTATGTCACACTTGGCATCGCAATGTTGTTATGCATAAATTACAACCGTGCTCGTGTTTTTACCGTTTCTCTTGCCTTAATCATTACTTATTATTTCATTCAGACAGAGTTACAAACTTCTCTGAATGAATTTCGCGCACTTTTTATCTATACCAGCATCAGTGTTTTATTACCGCTGATACTATTTCTATTCTTCTTTCTGCCAGAACGAGGTTTGCGGAACCGTTATGGCGTTTTGATTGTTGCCGTTGTTCCAATTTTATTATTGGTTAGCGTTATTATTTTTAAGATGGCACCGGAAGCAATATTAGTTGAAAACATGAATCAATATTTTCAACTTCGTCCCTTTGAAAATTATTTATTGTCGCTCAATGTGACTATCTTTTTTTGTGTTGTATTTGTTGTCGGGCTCTATCGTTTATGTATAACGAACGATGAATACTTTGTCGCATTATTATCCGCACTTGCTTTTAGTTTTATTACCTTGGCTTATTTCGGCATGCAAAAAATTTCTGTCATTATGATGAGTTTTGTCGGCGTCAGTATGATCGTGAGTTTATTGCGTGGTGCGCATGATATGGCGTATCGAGATGATTTAACCGGTTTGCTTGGTCGGCGGGCATTGAATGAGCGATTGAAGGGACTAGGTAAACGTTATGTGCTGGCAATGGCTGATGTGGATCATTTTAAAAACTTTAATGATACTCATGGTCACGATGTAGGTGATGATGTTTTAAAAATGGTTGCAAGAAATATAGCCAAAGTAAAAGGCGGTGGCACGGCCTATCGCTATGGTGGAGAAGAATTTTGTATTGTCTTTGCAGGTAAAGATATTGAATACAGCAAGCCTTATCTGGAATCAGTACGAACAGATGTTGAAGCTTACCGTATGGAATTACGTGATACCAAACATCGATCGAAATCAACAGACGATGTAAAACAACGACGCGGCCGACGAAGCAAGGAAAGAGCGGGGAAAACAGTATCCGTTACGATCAGTATCGGTGTTGCCGCACCAAACGATAAATATCTCAAAGTAGACGAAGTTCTTAAGGCCGCAGATACCGCACTTTATAAGGCAAAACAAAACGGACGGAATTGTCTTGCGACTATGTAGCAATATTATATTTGGCTTTATTTGAGGTTATGCGCGCTTTGCTTCTTTTGCAGGAAGGTGGTTTTCCAGTTTATCCGGTTTGCCCAGGTGATAGCCTTGAAAATAATCAACGCCTATCTCTTTTAGAATTTTAAGAATTTCTTCGTTCTCAACATATTCGGCTACGGTTTTTTTGCCTAAAGAATGAGCAATATGGTTAATTGAACGAACCATCGCCTGATCAGCAGGGTCGTTAGCAATATCTTTGACAAAAACTCCATCGATTTTTATCAAGTCTACTGGCAGGTGTTTTAAATAAGCGAAAGAACTAAATCCTGTGCCAAAGTCATCTAGCGCAAATCTTACACCATACACAAGTAAACCATGCATAAACTCGGCGGCTCCCTCAATATGAGTTACAGCCGAAGTCTCTGTAACTTCAAAACTAATAGACTCGGAAAGTGCAGGATTGTTTTTTATCTTCTTGGATAGAAAGTTAATTAAAGTTTTATCTTCAAATGATGATCCTGAAAGGTTAATAGAGAATTTACAGTCGGTGTATTGCTCTTGTTCGAGAATTTTGATCGTATTTTCAACGACCCATTTATCAATTTCAGGCATTATTGCGTGACGTTCTGCAACAGGGATGAAGATGTTTGGCGTAATTATATTATCGCCATCTTTAAGGCGCAGTAGGACTTCGAAATAGTTTGTTATAATGTCGCGTGAATCAATTATGGGTTGGAAATATAAAATAAAATCATTATTTTTTAAGGCTTTTTTCAATTTTGAAATTAAGCTTACTTCTCCTAGTTGCATGGCTTTCTGGTCATCTTTTGGAGAATACATGTGAAGACGGTTTCGCCCTTTTTGTTTGGCAACATAACAGGCAACATCCGCTTGTCGTAAAGCTTCGGCAGCGGTATTTATTTTATTATCAATAAAGGTTACACCGATACTTGAATTAATATCAAATACTTTGTCTCTCCATTTAAATTTAAAATCACTTAATGCTTGTCTATAGGACTCTGCTGTTTTCTCTATCTGTTTTTTATTAATATTTTGTAGAATCACACCAAATTCATCGCCGCCTAATCTTGCTAATATATCTCCTCGTCGAAGTCGGGAAGAAAACAAATGAGATACTTCAGTTAATAAATCATCTCCAACACTATGTCCGGCAGTATCATTAACAGCTTTAAACTCATCTAAATCAATATAAAGTAAAGCGAAATTTAATGTGCCACGTTTTGCAAGGGCCACAGCTTTAAATAACTCTTGTTCGAAGTGATGTCTGTTATTGAGCCCCGTTAATGTGTCATGAAGGGCAAGGTATTCTAGTTGGCGCAATGCGAGTCTTTTTGCGGTGATATCATGAAAAACAAGTACGGCACCAAAAATATCGTTATTTTTATTTATAATTGGCGCAACAGAGTCTTCAATCACATACTCTGTCCCATCTTTTGAAATCAAGATTGTATGATTGCCTAATTCAATAATAATATTTTCTTTTAATGAACGTTGGATAGGGTCAGGAGAAGATTCACGTGTAATTTCACTGATGATATTAAAAACTTCACAGGAAGGTTTTCCCAACGCTTCTTCATTCGTCCAGCCCGTAAGCTTTTCTGCAATCGGGTTAAGTGATTCAATGTTACCCTGATTATCTGTTGTGATGACTGCATCACCTATGCTCTTTAAAGTGACTGTGGCCAGTTCATGTTCTTTTTCCAGTGCAGCCCGGGTTTCAAGTAGTTTTTTAAGTGTTATCTGGGTTTTTTCCAGTTCGGTATTAAGTATACTAAATTCACTTAGTTGTCCTCTGCCCGGTATGCATCTAATGATTAATTTGGCAGGGGTATCTTTATTTGCTGGCTCAATCATAAAAGCCTGGCAGCGCCAGTTGGGTTCGGTTACTTCTTTATCTGCTTTCCAGGATATTACAGCGGGAATAGGTGTTCGACTTCGAGACCAGGCTCTTAGTGACTTTTCTATATTTTCAGATGTGTTACTTACAAAATCAATTAGTGATTTTCGATGTTCAATACTGTCAAAACGTTGTGATAAAAAAACTTTTGCACATTTATTATTGGCGAGTATATCCCCATCACTTGAAAGCATAATAAGTGCTTCCGGTAATGAGTCTGCAAATACTTGAAAGTCAGAAGCTTGCATTATCCCAGAAATAATTAATTATTATGATTTGAAATATTCTCGTCCTTGGTCATCTTCAGAAACTTCATTATTGGTAAGGTGCACAACAATTCGGCACTCAGGTTTTCCCATTGCAATTGTTTCGTGTAACGCGACTTTAGCGTAGCCATTATTTTCTGCAGTAACGGTTCCGAAT
>JBFIIJ010000166.1:0-5779 GCA_041601315.1 Gammaproteobacteria bacterium | reverse complement strand
TCAATATAAAGCACGGTATTTCTTGGTTCGTCGAAACCAGTCAATAACTTATCGACGACAATTAAAATATCCGGATCACCATCAGTAGCGAATGTTTCTAGTGTTTTTCGTTCATATTCATCTGCATCTGCATCATTACCGACATTATCTTTCCACCATTGCTGAACTAAAGGTAATTCTTTTTCATCAACGTCTTCATGACCTTCGCGAGTATCGGGTGCTGAAATAATGACTGCGCTGCTTACCAACTCTGTAGCATCAAGAAACCTTTTGTAACGTATTGCCGAAATCTTGCTTTCAGTTGCTAACTGACCTTTTAAGCCCGTCTTAAGGCTTTTGATATTGTCATTAAAATGTGTCGCAACATCCCAGGCAATTAACTCAATGCGATTTTCTGAACTGTAAATCGCATTTTTGTTGGAAAACTTTTTCTTTAAATCATTCGTCTGCTTTTCGGAAAGCGAAGCAGTAATTCGATCAAACCAGTTATCAATGGCTTTAGAATTAACCGCAAGTTCGGGTTGTCGCTCTTCATACAATAAAGGCGTAACAGCTCCATCTTCTTCAGCGCGTTGCATGGTGTAAGCGTGAATAATCGGCCCAAATTTGTTAGTTGTTTTATCGTCTTTTAATAAAGGTGTACCGGTAAACGCAATATAAGCCGCATTCGGTAACGCTTTACGCATGCGTTCGTGATTTTCGCCGCTTTGACTGCGATGTCCTTCATCGATCAATACAATCAGGTTTTCAGAAGGGTTGTAACACTCTTTATACTGCGATGCCTGATTAAATTTATTAATAATGCTAAACATAATTCGTTCATCACCATGCCCGATACGTTTAGCTAAATCGCGGCCAGATTTGACTTTAGCTTTATCTGCATCTTTCTTACTGCTAGTTTCTGAACCAAATGCTCCGGCAGCGGAAAAAGTATTGGAGAGTTGTTTTTCCAGTTGGACACGGTCGGTAACGACAATAATGCGACAATCTTTTAATGAAGGGTGCAATAACAATGCTTTGCATAGAAAGACCATGGTAAATGATTTACCTGAACCGGTTGTGTGCCAGATAACACCACCTTCGCGTCCACCATCAGCACGGCGTTGATTAATGCGCTTGAGTAAGGCTTTTGTGCTAAAGGCTTGCGGATAACGAGCAGCAATCTTGCCGACACGGTTATCAAACAAGATATTAAAGCGCAGGAAATCCAGAAAACGCGCAGGTGTTAATAAACTGATTAATAATCGATCCTGTTCCGTAGCCAGTTGTTTACCCTGCCACAAGGATTCAAAATAACGCTTTACTCTTAGTTCCTTGTCGTTCAATAAGGCATTCGCTTGTTCTTGAGTAAGTCGTTGGTCTTTGATATTTTGAAAATGTGTTTCATCAAAAGCATCTTCGCTATCCGCTTCCTCTTTCCATTGTGCCCAGAATTTTTTTATAGTTTTAGTTGTTCCGTAACGTCCCTCAATGTTGCTAATTGAAAATAGTAATTGTGCATAAGCAAACAAGCTTGGGATTTCATCAGCGCGTTGATTCCGAATACTCTGGCTAATCCCTTCATCCACCATATTCTTGTTCGGATTACCAGACTCAGGACGTTTAGCTTCAATAACAGCTAAAGGCAAGCCATTCACATAACAAACAATATCCGGTCGGCGTGTACTCGTGCCATCGGTAATAGACACATCCATTTCTTCCGTAACCTGAAAGCGATTATGGTTAATATTGTCCCAATCAATAATCTTTATCGTCGGTGAGTGTTTTTTACCATCAATAAACTCAGTAACAGTAATACCTAATAATAATTTATTGTAGATTCGTTCATTCGCCTTCATCAAACCTTCGTTCAATCCCGGCGTTGATAAATCGCGCACAATAGATTCAATTGAGTTTGCCGACAAAGGATATTCTTTATCACGATATTCAAAACGTTGTTGTTTCAAATATTCAATCAACTCGTCTTTCAGGATCAGTTCGCGAGTATTGTCGCGTTTATTTAAACACTCGTTTTTTGAAAGAAACGACCAACCCAAAACCATTAGCGTTTTTAAAGCCGGAATATGGCTGCTGTAAAGTTCTTTGGTCTCGGGGAGTTGGTTCATGATAATTAATGCTTATCGACTTTTACGCGGCGTTTGCCGGTGAGCAGTTGTTGCATGAGTGCCTTTTTTTCCTGAATGAGAAAATCGTATTTTTGTTGGAGTAATTCGATTTCTTTATCGGCAGCAGAAAGTATAAAAGCTATTTTTTGTTGTTCTTTAATAGTTGGTAATTTTAGAGTTATTTTTAATAAACTTTTCTTTGATAAGTTATAACGTGTTGCACCTTGGGCTAATTTAAAAATCTGTCGTCTAATATTCTGACCTCTGAAAAGATATTGAGCATATTCAGGTAGAAGTATTTCAAAATCATTTAATCTGAAGCCAAAGCAGAAACTGTTTAAATATAATTCTTCGGTTTTATCTAATAAAACAGATGACATTCCAACCTCGTCGGGAGTTTCAGATGATGTCGTAAAAAAAATATCTCCATATATTACTTTGTATTGTTTTTCATCTTGGTTAATAGAGACGAGTGATATTGCTTCTATATTAACTCGACTATTTGCGAATATATTTAGATATGGAATAAAAGGCTTTCCTTTTCCAAAGTCATCTTTGGTTTTTCCTGATAATCCTGTGTATGTAGAACCAAGACTCCCTAATTTATATTCTTTAAAATTTATTGAGGTTTTATGGTCAATTAGCAATTGCTGCATTAATGCTTTTTTTTGTGCTTTGCTGTTTTCAATTAGTTTTTCGGTGACATCAATGGCTTTATCCCAAGTTGAAAGGATGTCTGCGATTTTTGTTTGTTCTACAATTGGTGGAATAAGTATTGGATACTCTTTAATTTGTCTCGCACTTATATGGGGAACAGCTGTTTCTGTTTGAACACTTTTAACATATTGTACAAACCGGTTCGTTGAGAATATATGTTTTAAAAGTTTCTGGTGTAATGTCTTATTTGTTCGCAGCCTAGATACCCTTTGTACCAATAAGCATGGTAAGTCTTTATTTCTTATTTCAGAAATTTTTAATCCACTGGGTATCCATGTACGATCCATTGCAATTACTAAGTCACGTTCTTCTAGATAGAATTTTTCTAAACCTTTGATGTCATTTTTTGACCACCGTTTGGCATCTCTCCAACGTATATAACCCTGTGCAATATTATCTCCTCTTAATAGTTTGATACCCGCGTTTGAAGAAGTATATTTTTCACTTTTAAAAGCATGTCCACTTAGTAAATCTACATGTGAGCCAATGTTTGAATAAACCCAGTTATTAGGAATCATTTTTATCAACCGCTTTTTTATTTTTTTGAAATTTATTGACGCTGTCGGCAATACCTTCTCCCTCAACTGTTTCCAGAAAGGAAATAGTTGAATTCTCTACTAACTTTGTTGTATGAAGAACGCCCTGATATCTCATTTTTTCTTCTCTAGCTTTTGTTGTTTCTTTTCAAGCGTTTTTATATTGTCTTCGGGTGTCGGTAGGTTTTCGGGTAAGGTGCCGCCGAGTTCTTTGATTGTTTGGCGGACTTTTGCGCCGACATCGTGATGCGTCTGGTTGGCTTGTGTCTTGCCTTTGATGTTGTCTCGTTTGAGTTTTTCTTCTGTTTGTGTGGCGCGAAACAGGTTTGCAGCCAGTTCGGTCGAACCCATGTGGTCAAGTATCTTTTGGTTCTTTTTTAATCCTTTGTGTTGATGAATCGCTTTATTATCCAGACCACCGTATAAGCCTTTGTATCCATGGTTTTGGAAGATGGCATAGTCCAGCCCGCTTTCAACGCCTGCATCTTTAGCTGCGGCAGCAAGATGTTTATTATGTTTTGCCAGTTCATCACGTAAGGCAATTCGTTTTTCATCTTCCGAGAGTTGTTTAAATCGGTCGTCATCCTCTAACTCCTGACGCCGGGTTTGTATGGCAAAATAGGTTTGTCCCTGTGCAATAACTTGTTTGTTAGCATCCGCATTTTGCACGATGAGATAGCAGGCGTAGCGAGAGAGTTGGTAGACTTTGATTTTTCTTGCTGCGCTGGAGCCAATTTTGACCATTTTAACCAATTGGTTAAAATGGTCTTCATCATTGTAACCGCTTGTTTTACAGGCTGTTATTGCCTTTTTAATGACGAGTTCAAACTTTTGCCAAGTGCTATAATCGAGCACCGTTTGCAGCTCTCTGGCAGACCAGAATTCAGCGCCTTCTTCAGTCAAATTACGCAGTGATTCAAATTGTTTAACGGGTGAATTTGTGATGTCATTTTTCATATCCTAACTCCTTTAGATACTTATTCATTTCCTTTTCCAGTTCTGCTAGCTCACTTTTCAGTTTCTTTCTTTCTTTTCTAACAGCAACCAGATCGATTTCTTCTTCTTCTTCAAAGGTATCGACATAACGCGGGATATTCAGATTGAAATCGTTCTCTCTTATTTCTTCGAAGCTGGCTAAGTAGGCATATTTATCAACAGTCTTTCTGGCTTTGTAGGTTTTAACGATCTTATCGATATTTTCTTGTGTTAGTTTATTTTGATTTTTTTCATCTTTGTATTCGCGACTGGCATCGATGAATAATACATCGTTGTTATTCTTTTTTGCTTTGAAGATTAAAATCGCGGCGGGAATACCGGTACCGTAAAATAATTTTTCCGGTAAACCAATTACTGTATCTAATAAATTTTCTTCAATTAGTTTTTGTCTGATCTTGCCTTCGCTGGAACCGCGAAATAAAACGCCATGCGGTACGACCACGCCCATGCGTCCGCCACTTTTACCTTTACCAGGCGGTTTCATGGTTTCGATCATGTGCAGGATGAACGCATAATCGCCTTTAGTTTTCGGTGGTATGCCTCTGTGATAGCGACCGTATTTATCTCGTTCTGCTTTATCGTGTCCCCATTTATCTAAAGAGAAGGGTGGATTGGCAACAACGACATCAAACTGTTTAAGGTTCTCGTCTTTATCTAACAATCTTGGGTTACGAATAGTATCGCCCCATTTAATGATGTGATTATCTTCGCCATGCAGAAACATATTCATCTTGGCTAAGGCCCAGGTACTGCCAATTGATTCCTGTCCATACAGTTCGTATTTCTTTGAACCTTTATTGTTTTTCTGGACTTGTTTGCCGCATTTCATTAATAGCGACGCAGAACCACAAGCGGGGTCACAAATCATATCGCCCGCTTTAGGTTCAACCAGTTCGGCAACCAGTTCGGAGACTTCTGATGGCGTATAAAATTCACCGGCCTTTTTACCTGCACCCGCAGCAAAGCGTTCTATTAAGAATTCATAAGCATCGCCAATCACATCTAGCTTGCCAACGCGACTGGGTTTTAGATTCAATTCTTTTTTATGAAAGTCTTCTAATAGATGACGCAGAAGATCATTCTTCTGAGCTTCATCGCCAAGTTTGGCAGAGTTAAAGGAAATATCCTGAAACACACCATGATCGCCATCACGTAACTTTGTGCCGTTTTTATCTTCTATGGCATGTAATGCTTTATCGATCCGTTCACCGTTACCCGCTTGATGTCGTTTTTCATAGAGCGAATAAAAATTGGCTTTCGGCGGCAGTACGAATCGTTCATTCTTTAATAGCTCTTCTATTAATTCAGGATGATCACCATGTTCTTTTTTGTATTGATCATAATGGTCTTGCCACACATCTGAAATGTATTTCAAAAACAACATGGTCAATAAATAATCTTGATAAACACCAGCAGAGACTGAAT
>JBFIIJ010000165.1:0-5790 GCA_041601315.1 Gammaproteobacteria bacterium | reverse complement strand
CAATGGGTAAACACCCATCATTTCAAATTGTCTGACAACAGCAGTACCGTAAAAAGTGACCGACGCACCGATTCTAGGTATGACAGCATCAAACTCACCCAATTCTTCACCTTTGTAATGGATGCTAGGTCGACTTGATGCGATATTCATATAACAACGTAAAACATCGAGTACCTGAACTTCATGCCCGCGTGACTCGGCAGCTTCAATTAGCCGTCTTGATGAGTAGAGATTTTTATTTCTAGATAAGAGCGCTATTCTCATGATTACATCCTTTAAAATTATGCTGTTTAATATAGACCAGTGACAATTTACTATTGGTCACAATTAAATTTAAAAATTAAATACGACTAAATCGGTATTTTAGCAATTCCATATATTTAGAAACCCGATTTGCTAGTCTATTATTCTGTTAATGCTTCATATGAAGCGGCAATATTCTTACCACCAGTGTAATGGATTGCTGGATCTACCAACAATTTACCGCTGATAAGACCTGTTCTACCTAATAACATCCTGAATAACATGTTTTCTCTGCTAGTAAGGCTAATCTCGATATCCCAGCTTTTATTATTAAACTGTATTGGTGTTCGAATAAAAATACGCTCCTCTTCATGACCGCCAGAATCCTTTACAACTCTCATATCAATTATTTCCGATTCACAATTAATTGATATATCAGATCGTTTTTGCAATGGATGGATGTCAAATCTCACGAAATCTTTTCCTTGTTTCGTAAATTTTTCCAACTGATAAGTATGCAATGAAGATGTGCGAGCACCTGTGTCAATTTTTGCTTTAATTGCACGAATGCCTAATTCTGGTAAAGAGATCCATTCCTTCCAGCCAATTGTTTGTTTTTCTTCCATATGAAATTATGCTATTAAGGCGATTATCTAAATCAAGTATATACCAGACACAGACAAGAAACAGGTCGATATAAACTATAAATTGCACGAACTTTAAAGAATATGGATGATGAACTTTTAAAAACTTTCCTTGAGATAAACAGAACTCGTCATTTTGGTCAGGCTGCAGAAAATCTGTTTATTACACAATCTGCCGTAAGTGCAAGAATACGACAACTTGAACAGGAAATGGGAATCAAATTATTCACTCGTGACCGGAATAATATTCGTCCGACTCTCGCAGGAGAAAAACTTGTTGAACATGCTGAGGAAATGTTAAACGCATGGAATCAAGTAAAAATTGAAATTGCCGCAACAGAAGACGACAAAATTCCTATAGCGATTGGTGGCGTCTCTAGTCTATGGGACATTTATTTGAATCAATGGCTAATAAAGTTTACCGAAAAAAATAAAGATACTGTACTCAATTGCCAAGTATTAAGTTCTGATGCAATAAATCAAAAAATAATTAACCGTACTCTTGATTTTGGTTTTACTTATAGTCCGCCTCAAAACGAAGTTGTGACAATATTAAAAACACTACCTATTAAATTCATAATGGTGTCATCAAGAAAAGGATTAAGCTCTGAAAAAGCGATTAGTAAAAATTATATTTACGTTGATTGGGGCACATCATTTTCAGAAGAACATCATAAATATTTTAAGGATATACCACCGCCGTTAATGAGGATTGATATCGGTCGCATAGCGAAAAACTACATAAAGAAAAAACCTGGAACAGCTTATCTACCTGAAAGAATAGTAAAAAGGGATATTCAAAATGGAGAGCTATTCAAAGTGACTGATGCACCAGAAATAAAAAGGAATGCTTACATTATTTATAATAACGCTAATGAGCGTTGCGAATCATTTGCAAAAATAATAACCGGCTAGAGAATATATCCCAGCCGGTTAACTTGGAATAGTTGATAGGAAACTTCTACGCTTTCCCTGCTAAGCGAATTTCACTATTAGTCATGCTTTTCTGAATCAAAACATTTTGATTCAAAACTGATTTCTTTAAATTCTCTTTATTTTTTTTATTAGGAGACGTGTTTATTCCACAACTCCCACTGCCTTTAAAATAATTCATTTCTTCTCTCTTAATTAAATGCCTCATCGTAAAAAGAGTCGCCGATTAAACGCTGTAATTCCATCAGCTCTAATCTCTTTTCAATCTCAGAACGGACATCGCGCTTTGATGAAAGTTCACTTTTTACAAATTGGTTTTCTAAATCGAGCTCGTTAAACTCTTCGTTATCATCAAGCTCATCATCTAAATCTATATCATCAGCGTCATTCATTTATTATGGCCCTCAAAACGATGATTAATATTTTCATGCTACTATAGTAAGTTAGATCATTACTTACTAAGTTAAGGAGATATATAGGTTTTTTTTAATATCATGTACAATGAATTATTTTGATTGAAACAATAAATGAAATTTATCGTTGTTAAGCCACCTTTATAAATGGCCTTAATCCCTGAATGGGGTTGTTATATTGAGCTAAAGTAAAAAGCTTCTAGCTTGATAAATTAATGAAGCGATAAAACATTGTCCTGCATCAATATAAGACATTATGCATAAAATAGACTGTTTTCGACAATAAACTGATTATATTGCATCTCATGTTTAATAATAAAAATATTGGTTTGGTAACAGGATTATTGTTATTTATCGTCATTCTTTTGTTTCCCCCTCCTGTGCCAATGCCTGTTGCAGCGAAGCATGTTATGGCCGTCGCTGTATTAATGGCGACCTGGTGGATAACTTCAGCAATTCCAATTCCGGCAACAGCACTATTACCCATATTCCTATTTCCTGCCTTAGGAATAATGAAGGGTACCGAAGTCACTCAACCCTATGCACACCATCTTATTTATTTATTTCTTGGTGGTTTCCTGATTGCTGTCACTATAGAGAAATGGAACCTGCATCGTCGTATTGCCCTGTATACAATTAAACTGATTGGAGTTTCTCCAAACCGCATCATTCTTGGGTTTATGATTGCTACTGCTATTTTATCTATGTGGATTAGTAACACCGCGGCGACAATGATGATGATCACTATTGGTCTGGCCGTATTAAAAAAAGTAGTCAATAAAATTGAAATCGACCCAAATTTAGATATCAATACTAATCCTGAAAAATTTCATTTTGGTATTTCCTTATTACTTGGCATCGCTTATGCGGCTTCAATAGGAGGAGTAGCAACACTCATCGGCACCCCACCTAATGCCATTATGGCAGGCATAGTTGAGAGCCATTTTGGACAAAGCATAAATTTTCTGGATTGGATGATTTTTGCTCTACCCTTATCCGTGACTATGTTAATAATCACATGGTATTACTTAACGCGCTTTGCTTTCCCCAGTGAAATTGATCATTTACCAGGTGGCAAGGAAAGTATTGAAAAAGAAATTCGTGAATTAGGAAAAATGGACCGCCAGGAAATAACCGTACTATGTGTTTTTTTATTGGTAGCAACATTATGGATTACACGTGGTTTTATTAAAATTGAGGAATTTGAATTTATAACAGACTCGACCATCGCCATGGCCGGCGCTTTGTTACTCTTTATTATTCCTTCTGATTTTAAAAAGGGTGAATTTCTGCTTGACTGGAAAACTGCGAGCAAAATTCCATGGGATATATTGATACTATTTGGTGGCGGCTTTGCCCTGGCAGAAGGTTTTACTAATAGCGGACTCACTCAAACTATTGCGAATCAACTCAATGTACTACAAGGAAGCAATCTATTATTAATCATTGTTGCAGTAACAGCCGTTGTGATTTTATTAACTGAAATAACATCAAATACAGCAACCGCATCGATGTTTCTGCCAATCATTGCGGCACTGGCTATCGCCATGCATATACATCCGTATGGTCTTATGATCACAGTTTCACTCGCCGCATCATTTGCCTTTATGTTACCAGTCGCAACTCCGCCAAACGCGATAGCTTTTAGCAGTCATTATTTTACGATTGCGCAAATGGCAAGAACAGGAATCTGGCTTAATTTAATTGGTATCATTTTAATATCATTATTCGTAAAGTTTTATTTACCTATAATATGGAATATTGATATCAATACCCTGCCAGAAAATATGTAATCTCAAACACCTGCATTCTTTATTACTTTGTCACACTTCCGTTTATATAGCATGTGACTATCTTGTGACCACATCAACAATAGGCTGTTCTTTCTTCATTGCAGCTAATACTACTGCATCAAATCGATCTGTTAATTGAAGTGCTTCATAAGCTGCTTCTCGCGCAACTTTTTCCAGATCACTATTATCAACCATATTAATTAAAGGGATAACTTTTGCGCTGCCCGTATTTTTTAATGACCCGTTATGCGAGGCGAGTAGTCGTGCAATATGTATAGCCTTAATTTTACCGCCTTCTTCTAAACTACATACTTTACTGATTTGTTCAACTCGATGCGCTATTTCGTCTGTTAAAGCTAATCCAATGACTTTTGCCGATAAAATGGGAATGACGGTATTTGAACAAGATGCAATTGCAGGCTCATGTTCCGCAGGTGCTTTTATGAAACGACCTCGTGCACCATCTGCCTTAATTACTAATAAATCAAAATTTCCAAACTCTTTAAACTTTTGAATCGATTCCATACTAACACCAGCGCGTCGTCCAAATCGTTCAGATGGTTTCGCAAAGGCTATAGCTTTTGAAGCTTTATCCTTAGCAATAACATCAAACAGTTCATCTTCATCCGCAATATAATTTATCGCAACTAATGATTTTGGGAAATATTCAATATGTGCTGTTGCAGTAATACCAACACGACCCGTATGAGCCTCAGCCAGACGAAACATCGTTGTCTTCTTACCTCCAGCACCTACGCAACTCACGATACCGCTGTGTGCATTAAAGATTTCAAGTATGTTTGTCGTCATTAAAAATTATTTAAATTTAATAAAAGGAAATAACATGGGTACTTTTTTCTGATAGTTCTTGTACACATCTCCAAAAAACGTAATTAGATCTTTCTCTTCAAACTGAAGTGCGATAAAGATATACGCTGTAGTCGTAACGGCAAACAATAAATGACCCATTGTCATAGCTGGTGTTGCCCAAAAAGCGATAACAAAACCCAACATAATTGGATGACGACATAACTTGTATAACCCTACTGATCTAAATTCCAGATGGCTATATTCCTGACCTTTAAAATTAATATAGACCTGACGTAATCCGAACAAATCAAAATGATTGACCATAAAAGTCGATAACAAAACAACTAACCATCCCAACCAGAATATGCCTTCCAAAATCAGACTGCCTATCGAAGATTCAACATTCCATACAATGTCAGGTATTGGCTTCCAAAGATAATAAAGTAAAAACAAAATCAAACTGGATAATAAAACATACGTGCTTCGTTCAATGGCGACGGGAATGAATTTAGTAAACCATTGCTTGAATGCAGGCCGCGCCATAACGGAATGCTGAACTGCAAAGAGCGTAAGCAACAACAAATTAATAATCAATGCTGAAATTAAAGATCCCGGTTCTCCCGAATCGATAGATTTTGGCACTATAAAATTACCAACAAACCCGATCGCATAAAGAAAGGAAAGAAAAAATATAATATAACTTACTACACCGTACAACGTTATAAGTATTTTATTCATAACAACCCCCTTGCAACAAATAACTTTCTTTATCCGAAGACAAAAATGTAATGAACATGCTTCCCTGATAAATTTACAAGCATTCGACAGAAACTGTACGAATTATATTACACCACGATATACCAAATAAGTATTTACATTGTTTAATAACCAATAAAAATTAAATATACGAACATAATAATATGCGGGGGAAATGATTCTCCCCCACTTACTATT
>JBFIIJ010000164.1:0-5802 GCA_041601315.1 Gammaproteobacteria bacterium | reverse complement strand
CGTTCATAAGGGGCTGGTAAAAGTACAACAGGCCCCGGCTAATCGTTATCTTTATTATTTAACACCCAAAGGCTTTACAGAAAAAAGTCGTCTTACAGCCCAGTATTTAAGTCATTCTTTCAATTTTTATCGTGAGTCTAGTGATTCACTAACAAAACTATTTAATCGATGCGAGCAACAAAAAGCCAAACGTATTTTATTTTGCGGTATATCAGAACTTACAGAGATTGCATCTATACGTGCACTTGAGCATGAATTAACGATTATCGGTACGTGGGAGCCAAAAAGTAGTGATAAATTATTCTTAAACATTCCCGTATGGCAGTCGTTTTCTGAGGTTCCCGATTTTGATCGTTGTATATTAACAACGTTAGATAAAGCAAATGAATATCACCAATTGCTAATTAATCAATTTGGAAAAGTAGTGGTTATGGTGCCTTCAATTCTTGGTATTGGTAAAGAAGAATAAAAAATTAATTAAGCTCAACTTAATTTAGAAGTTACAAATAATTATTTGCGATGTTAAAAATTAACACTGCATGGCGGTAGCGTGCCTGAATTAAACATCTAAACTTTAATACATTTAGTAAAATTCTTAAACAAAATGAATGTAAGATTAATAAGTCAAAAATTTTTTTATCTGTTAACGTCTGAGCAGCGATTGATGGCGGGCTTGTTATTAATTCTAATATTTTTTGGCATGATTTTAGAAACTATTGGAATAGGCCTCATTATCCCTGCAATTACCTTGATGACGCAATCAGACATATATTCAAGGTATCCAGTATTACAGCCTTGGCTAGAATACTTTGGTAACCCAACACACAATCAGTTGATTATATTTGGATTGGTCGTTCTTTCATTTTTTTATGTAGTCAAAGCACTATTTTTAGCATACTTGGCATGGAAGCAAATACGCTTTCCGGCATTACTCAAAGTTAGTTTGTCTGAGAGACTATTTAACGGGTATTTACATTTGCCATATACTTTTCATTTACAACGCAACTCTTCAGAATTAATTCGTAATATCAGCCATGAAGCAAGTGTGTTGACAGTTGGACTCAGTTCCGCATTGACCATATTGTCTGAAAGTATTGTGTTTTTTGGGATAGCTGTTTTGTTATTATATGTAGAGCCTGTTGGTGCATTATTAGCCATGTCTGTTTTTGGAATAGCAGGTTTTTTTTATCATGGAATTACTCGTGGATATATCAAACGTTGGGGCGAGTCACGTCAATTTCATGAAGGACTATCTCTTCAGCATCTTATGCAAGGATTAGCGGGAGTTAAAGACGTAAAACTGCTCGGTCGTGAAACGAGTTTTCTTGAGCATTATCATTTGCATAATGTAGGAGCTGCCAAAGTCAGTGTGTCTCGTTCAGTTGTTCAGGCATTACCCCGCATCTGGCTAGAGTTACTTGCTGTATTATGTCTTGCTCTAGTTGTTATAGTTATGATAAATCGAAATAATCATATGGATTTATTGCTTCCTATTCTAGGCTTGTTTGCAGCAGTGGCTTTTCGTGTGATTCCATTAGTGAATCGTTTGCTTTCATCTTTTCAGACACTACTTTATACATTGCCTGCAATTAACACTGTTTATAATGAATTCCAACAATTCAATAATTTAAATGAAAGTAGCAATGAACAGAGTTTGTCATTTTGTAAAACGTTAGAGTTAGACAATGTTACTTATAAATATCCAGAAGCGGAAAAAGAATCTTTAACTGAAGTAAGTTTACGCGTTAATTATGGTGATTGTGTTGGTTTTATCGGCACAACAGGTGCCGGAAAAAGTACTTTGGTGGACGTTATATTAGGCTTGCTTCCAACAGTTATTGGTTCAGTCAAAGTTGATGATGTAAATATATGTTCTAATTTACGTTCTTGGCAAAGCAAGATTGGTTATGTCGCACAGTCTATTTACCTTACCGATGATTCACTACGCCAAAATATAGCATTCGGTTTGCAATCTGAACAGATTAATGACGATGATGTGTGGCGTGCAATACGTTATGCCCAATTAGATGAATTTATTAATGATCTACCAGATGGGCTTGATACGGTTGTTGGTGAGCGAGGTATAAGGTTATCTGGTGGGCAACGTCAGCGCATCGGCATAGCTCGCGCACTTTATCATGATCCTTCTGTTTTAGTATTAGATGAAGCAACAAGCTCTCTTGATACTGAAACAGAAAAAAGTGTTATGAAGGCTGTGCGTGAAATGCAGGGTAAAAAAACAATATTAATAGTTGCGCATAGACTTTCTACCGTTGAGAGTTGTGATTATATATATCGATTAGAACAAGGGAGAATAGTTGAAGATGGAATCCCAGATACAATTCTTTATAAACAACGTCAATAAAGTAACCATTTTTTAACAGTAATTTTACTACATAGATAATAAAAACATTTCGTTACCCAAGCTCTTATTTATCAATGTTAATAGGAAATATTTATGACACACTTTGAAAAGTATTTTAAACAAGTGCAAGAAATTGCTTCTTTAGTAGATTTAGATGAGGTAACTAATATAGTTGATATCCTTATTCAGATACAAAAGAAAAAGGGTAGGTTGTTTATATTAGGTGTTGGAGGGAGTGCTGCGAATGCATCACATGCAGTAAATGATTTCCGCAAACTTTGTGGTATAGAGGCTTATTCGCCAGCTGATAATGTATCTGAGTTAACGGCACGTACAAACGATGAAGGATGGGAGACAGTTTTCAGCGAGTGGCTAAAAATAAGCCGAATCTCAGATCAAGATGCTGTTTTGGTGTTTTCTGTCGGTGGTGGAAATGTTGAGAAAAATATAAGTGTAAATTTAGTGCAAGGTTTAAAATTGGCTAAAGAGACAGGTGCAAAAATACTGGGAGTGGTTGGTCGAGATGGTGGTTATACAAAAAAAGTTGGTGATGCTGTCTTAATTATACCTACTGTTGATGACATGTTTGTAACACCTCATGCCGAAGCTTTTCAGGCTGTAGTATGGCATTCTTTAGTATCACACCCAAAATTACAAATACAAGCTACTAAATGGTAAGACTCTATTAGTATTATGTTGAAAGCAGTATTTTTGGATCGTGATGGTGTGCTTAATAAAACGAAAGTGATTAATGGAAAACCTTTCGCACCAAAAAAAATGAAAGATTTTATCTTCCTTCCAAAAGTTGTTGACTCTGTGCGGGATCTAAAAAAAGCTGGTTTTGTATTGATTGTTGTTACTAACCAACCTGACGTGGGAAATGGATTAGTAGAAAAAAATATTATAAATTTGATGAACAAAAAATTAATCGAGTCACTTGAAATTGATGGGGTTAAAGTTTGTTTTCACTCACAAGATGATAATTGCGCTTGCAGGAAACCAAAACCTGGAATGATATTTGAAGCAGCATCTGAGTTTAATTTAGACCTGAAAAATAGTTATATGGTTGGTGATAGAAAAAGCGATGTAGAAGCAGGTAAGACAGCAGGATGTAATACTGTATTCATTGATTGCGGGTATTGTGAATCTGAAAAATCATACAGAGCAGATTACATTGTTAATTCACTTCCTGAAGCAGTGTTGAAAATTATTTCCGATTAATCTACAGGGTGTTTTACGAGAATATTTATGAATAAAATTGAGCAATTAAAAGTAAAGATATTTGCTGATGGTGCAGATATCAATGCAATCAAAAAACTTTCAGAAAATCCATTGATAAAAGGCTTTACGACAAACCCAACCTTGATGAGAAATGCTGGGGTGGAAGATTATGAACCATTTGCAAAACAAGTTCTGGATTTAATTACCGATCGGCCTGTTAGTTTTGAGGTGTTTTCTGATGACATGTACGGTATGGAAAAACAAGCTTTAAAAATTGCCTCATGGGCTGATAATGTAAATGTTAAAATACCAATAACAAATACAAAAGGTGAATCTATGGTGCCATTAGTTGGCCGCCTATCAAAGGCTGGTGTCATAGTTAATATAACAGCAATGATGACACTGGATCAGGTTTGTGCAGTTGAAGAGGTTCTCAATAAAGATGTATCAGCAATTGTCTCAGTTTTTGCTGGGAGAATAGCTGACACAGGAATAGATCCTATACCATTGATGACTAAAGCAGCAGAGATATTAGCTAGCAAACCTAAAGCTGATTTGCTTTGGGCTAGTCCTCGCGAACTTCTAAATATTTTTCATGCTGATCAATGCGGTTGTGGAATTATTACAGTGACACCTGATGTCTTAGCAAAGTTAAGCGGCATAGATAAAGACTTGGATCAGTTCAGCCTTGAAACTGTTCAAATGTTTTTTAATGATGCTGCTTCTGCGGGATACACAATAAATACAGATTCTTAAATAACTCTTTTTAAAAATAATGACAATAAAATATAAAAATCTATTGATAACAGGTGGCGCCGGTTATTGTGGTAGTTTGCTAGTGCCTCAATTATTAGACCTAGGCTATAACATTACGGTCTATGACATGATGTACTATGGCTCAGATTTTCTTCCTGCTGATAATAAAAATTTAACATTAGTCGAAGGAGATATCAGAGATATTGATAAAATTTCTGAGTCTCTAGTAGGCATAGATGCTGTATTACATCTTGCATGTATTTCGAATGACGCTAGTTTTGTTTTAGATGAAAATTTATCGACAACGGTAAACTATGATGCATTTGAACCAATGGTCATTGCTGCTAAAAAAGCAGGCGTGAAGCGGTTTGTGTATGCTTCTTCAAGTTCTGTTTATGGCGTAAGTGATGAACCTGATGTCACTGAAGACCATCCGCTTTTGCCATTAACTTTATATAATAAATATAAAGGTTTGTGTGAGCCATTACTGTTTAAGCACACTGACGATGATTTTGTTGGAGTGATTTATCGGCCAGCAACAGTATGTGGTTATGCCCCAAGACAAAGACTAGATCTATCAGTCAATATTCTTACTAATCATGCAATAAATAAAGGTGTAATTACCGTGTTTGGTGGCGATCAATTACGCCCTAATCTTCATGTTCAGGATTATGCGGACTTATGTAAATTGTTGCTTGAAGCGCAAGATGAAAAGATTGCTAATCAGATTTTTAATTGTGGTTATCAAAATATGAGTATTATGGATATAGCCAAAGTAGTGAAGTTGGTTGTGGAAGAAACTTTTCCAGAAATGGGAGAGATCGCTATTAAAACGACCCCTTCAGATGATAATCGGTCTTACCATATTAATTCAGACAAGATATATAGAGCGCTTGATTTTAAACCGCAATATTCAGTTGAAGATGCTGTTAGAGGTTTATGTAAAGCATTTAATGAAGATAAATTGCCAGATAGTTTTGATGATGATTGGTATTACAATGTTAGAACAATGCAAAAACTTGAAGCTAAATGACAAGTAAAAAAATAGCAGTTGTTACGGGTGGCGCGGGCTTTATTGGTAGCCATACGACAGACCTTTTATTAAAAGAAGGTTTTGAAGTTCGAGTTATCGATAGTATGGTTGGTGGCCATGAGAAGAACCTTCATCATCATAAAAACAACTCGTCACTAACAATTGAAGAATTAGATATTCGAAATATTGAGCCGGAAAATAATATATTTAAGAAAGTTGATTATGTATTTCATTTTGCAGGAATAGGAGACATTGTCCCTTCAATCGAACAACCGGTTGAATATATGTCTACTAATATTCAAGGTACAGTTAGAGTTCTTGAAGCAGCAAGAACTGCAGAGATTAAAAGATTCGTCTATGCGGCTTCATCTTCTTGTTATGGCCTTGCGGATACACCTACCAAAGAAAACCATTCAATTAATCCATT
>JBFIIJ010000163.1:0-5818 GCA_041601315.1 Gammaproteobacteria bacterium | reverse complement strand
TAAATTAGAGTAGTCTTAGTCTTTTTAGGTTAAACAAATAATATCTACCGTCGGGTTTGTCTTAAAACTAATTGATTGATTTGTTTTCTTTTCGCAAGTTGATTTGTCGAGAGTTTACGTTTCCTAATAGTGTCAAAGTAGAAATTAGTTTCCCAAGAATTAATCCATTTTTTATCGGAAGCATGTTGAATCGCTTCAGCACTAAGTGCTTTGCTATCATCTTTTGCAATCCTTTTTAAGGAGCGAAATATTTTATCTGATGGAAGTCCAATGAACTTTTTAACACAGACATTACCTATTTCAACTGAATTACTGTTTATTTTATTTGTTATTACGCAAATTTCGTTTATAGGGTAGTGTCCACATAAACACGTGTCTGGCTCATCCTGATGATAAATTTCTGCTAGTTGCCATTCGAGTTTTGCTTGTTCCCATATCTTAGAAAAACTTAAGTTAATAATTTCCTGAGATAGTTTATATTCTGACATCGCAACCTATTTCCCAAAAAAATCGGTTCATTTCTTACTTATTCATTTATTTTCAAATCTACTTTTGAGCAATTAACTAGAGCAATTAAACATTTCTTGGCTCCAGCACAACCATTATCAAGATAATCCCAATATGAATCGTGATGTGCTTCTTGACCATTAATAAATTCTCTCAATGCAGAATTTGCTTCATCAGAAAATAGAAAAGCACCTGAATCGGCGGCCTTTCTTACTTTGTGAAAACTGTCATCCCAAAATTTACTTAGCTTGTCCTTATACTCATCGCTAAGTTCTCTATATTCGATTTCAGCTTTAAAATGTCGGTCAAAATAATAGTAAAGATCAGACAGTGCATTAATTACTTCTTGATATGCTGATACACGTAATTCCCACCATTTTTTGTTTCTATGGTCGCGACCAGACAAGTAAGATGAAAAAAATCCAGCAATAATGCCAACACTCCCAAGCTTTAATATTTCTAGAAATGTTTCCATTAGTTAGAATGCGGGCTCAAGTCCTGAATTTTTATTCCTTCTGTCATGAATAATCCTTATCAAAACAATTTATAAGCTAGTTTTATCTTACTCCTGTCAGTCTGTTTGTGAAGTCAAATGTCGGTTTCTATGCGCACGGCGCAGACTTTGTATTCTGGTATTTTGGCGACGGGGTCGAGAGCAGCGATTGTGAGGTTGTTGACGTTGGCTTCGTCAGGGAAGTGGAAGTTGCCGAATACTAGTCCCGGTGGGACACGGTCGCTGATGCCGGCGGCGGCAATCATTTCGCCGCGCCGGGAAACGATACGGATGGTTTGTAGGCTTTCAATATTCATGCGTGTTGCATCTTCGTGGGAAATTTCCACCAGTGTGGTTGGATAGAGTTCGGTAAGTGGCTGTGAACGTCGTGTCATCTCGGCGCCGTGCCAATGGTATAACACACGTCCAGTAGTAAGACAGAGGGGATAGTCTGCATCTGGAAGTTCTTTTGCGGGCAAATGTTCGGCGACATGAAACAAGCCTTTGCCGCGAGAAAATTGATCGATGTGCAGGATTGGTGTGCCTTGATGTGCTTTATCTTTAACCGGCCAATGCAGTTGTTCGCCATGCTGTAAACGTTCGTGGGAGACGCCGCCATAGGAAGGTGTGAGTGTAGCGATCTCATCCATGATCGCTGCGGCGGATTGATAATCCCAACCGGCCTGTTGTCCTAGTGGTGTTTGCTGGCGAAGTTTGAGTATGCGCTTTGCGAGTTCTGCGGTGATCGACCAGTCTTCTTTTGCTTCACCCGGTGAGGTAACTGCATCGTGGATCATCTGAATACGTCGTTCAGTATTGGTATAGGTGCCTTCTTTTTCTGCAAAGCTAACGCCGGGTAGCAGCACATCGGCATAGTCCGATGTGGCGGAGGGAAAGATCTCTTGTAGCACCGTGAACTCGGCATTGACCATGGCCTTCCGCACATGGTTTGTATCCGGATCGGACATGATGGGGTTTTCAGCAAGAATATAGAACGCACGGATCGAACCGCTCAAGGCATTGTCGATCATCTCGGTGATGGTTAATCCAGGTGTATCACCAAACAGTTCATCGCGATTGGAAAGTGCCCAGGCTGTTTTAAATTTATTGCGGCTGTCTTCATCTAAAACTTTCTGATAACCAGGAAAGACATTGGACAGGCAACCCAGATCACAGGCACCTTGTACATTGTTCTGGCCGCGCAAGGGATTCACTCCGCCACCGGGAATCCCCATATTGCCGGTTAACATTTGCAGGTTGGCTAAACTGAATACATTTTGCACGCCGACGGTATGTTGTGTTATTCCCATAGACCAGATCACGGACATGGGTTTTGTTGTTCCAATAAATTGTGCTGCTTCGATTATGTCCTTGGCAGGAACACCCGTAATCTCGCTGACATATTCCACCGTGTATTTCTTTAATGAATCACGGAAAGTGTCATAATCTTCGGTACGTGATTCGATGAAGTTTTCATCCTGCCAATTATTTTCAATGATTAATTGCATGATGCCATTGACGAGTGCGATATCGGTACCGGGTTTATGGCAGAGATGCAGTGTCGCGAATTCGGTAAGATCGATATGACGCGGATCGGCCACGATCAATTTCACGCCACGTTGATGCACGGCCTGACGTAGCATGGAACCGAATACCGGATGTTGTTCGGTGGTGTTGGAACCGATGACAAACAAGGCTTGCGATTGTTGGGCCACATCGGCCATGGTGTTGGACATGGCGCCGGAACCAAAGGAAGCGGCAAGACCGGCTACCGTTGATGAATGACATAAGCGCGCACAATGATCGATGTTATGTGTACCGATTACCTGACGTGCAAATTTTTGCATGAGATAGTTTTCTTCATTGGTGCACTTGGCCGAAGAAAAGATAGCCAAAGCATCCGCGCCGGATTCGTCAATGATGTTGCTGAATTTTTGTGCGATGAGATCGAGCGTTTGATCCCAACTGCATGGAATCCATTTGCCACGGTCTTCACCTTGTGGGCTTGCTGTTCCTTTTAAAACCCATTCCCTGACTAAAGGCTGGGTTAATCGATCCGAATGATGCACGAAGTCAAAGCCATAACGTCCCTTTACACAAAGGTGCATGCCATTCACTGGTGCATGTGGATTGGAGGTAATGTTATGTAGCCGTCCATCTTTGATATTCAGATCAAAATTACAACCCACGCCACAATAGGGGCAGGTGGTCATGATTTTTTCATCAGGATGAAATTCGGGAGAGGTATTGCGATCAGATAGCGCGCCCGTTGGACAATAGGCCACACAGGCACCGCAAGATTCACAACGTGCATCCAACATGGTTTCATCAAGACCTGCAACGATGTGGGTTTGTTCGGATCGACCGGCCATGCCCCAGACGAAGCGGCCTTGTATTTCTGAACAGGCACGAATACAACGCGTGCAGAGAATGCATTTATTTAAATCAACGCGTATAGCAGGATGCGGATCACTGTCCGTTGAAAAAAGCGGAGGATGATCCTTTGATGTCAGTGGATGCAGATCATAACGCCGTAGCCAGTAACCAAATTCTGTATGATCAATACTTTCCGGATCATGCTCATCATCGACATAGTGTTCCAGTAACATTGACAGAATGGTGCGATGTTCCTGTTCCAGAAAAGCGGATTGTGTCTTGACCTGCATGTTGTCATACACGGGTAATTCACAGGCAGGTTTGGAACCCTTGGTCCCTTCCACTTCAACCAGACAAGCGCGACAGGAACCGGGACGACTCAGGCCGGGACTGTAACACAATGATGGTGTGTTGATGCCTTCGCGGTACATGACATCGATCAGGAATTCATCTTTTTTAGCCGTGATGGTACGACCGTCGATGATTAATTGTAGGGTCTCAATGTCACTATCTGTCATTAGAAGTCAATTATCTCTTATATACATCGCTATAATATAACCATGACGCAGCCGAATAAACAATCGCCGCGCATAGCGAGAATAGCCTGGGGAAAAATAGTGGTTGAGGATATTGGCATGGGCAAGGATTTCAAGCTTTGGCTGGGAGGCGGTCGTGTATGGGACTGGAACGAAACCAATACACACCATATGCCCGGTATTCAAATTGGCGATGTAAGGGAATTAATCGATCATGGCGCTGAACAGATTGTGTTGTCACGCGGCATGTTGCTGGCATTACGAACCTGTCAGGAAACAAAACAACTTCTGCAAGACGAGGGGATTACTACTCACATTCTCGAAACTAAAAATGCCGCGTTACTTTACAATCAATTGATCGATGAAGGCGTCGCCGTCGGTGGATTGTTTCATTCAACTTGTTAAATTGATTTTACTAAAAGCAGATGGCCCTAACCCATAAACTCTTTAAATTTCTCACTCAGTTTCGGTTGGATAAGGTAGCCGTAACTTTTGTGTGGGTTTTTGTCACCTTCTGCGTTTTCAAAAGGGTTGTATAATTTTGTGTAATCTCTTAGTTCGCTTGCTCGGTAGTTTTTGACGTGTTGTTTCATGCCTTTGAAGAAGTCGTCATCGAGTGTTGAGTCGTGGCAGACGACGTCGCCATAGGCGGAGAAGTTATGCCATTGTTTTATGTTTAAGGGATAGAGGCGATTTCGTTCTTCTTCTTTTTCTGATTCAGTGGCTTTTTTCCAGCGTTCTATCAGCATGAAGTCTCTGAGTGCTTCGTCGCCGAGTGGACTGCCCATGGTGATGAAGTAATCGATTTTGTTGTCTCTGTATTTCGTGTATTTCTCTTCGCTTCGATGTGAGTATTTCCATAACACATCGTAAGCGATGAACGTGCCCATGGAATGGCTGATTAATACGACTTTGTGTTTTTTATCCCATGCTGCTGTCAGGATGTCTTCGAGCGGTTGGCGTATTTGTTCGGCAATGTATTGATCGTTCTTATACAGTCGAACTTCGCGCATGTATTTTTCAATGACGTCGTCTTTGATGGTTAATGCGCTACCGAGTGCATCGACAATGTTGAGTCCGAATTTTGTTGCTTTCGCTTTTACCCAGCCATCACTGGTGATGTGCATTTGATTTTTAAGCCTGCGGCGTATGCCGATGATTTTATTAACGGATTTATTTAAGTCGGCGACATATTCTGTAGTGTCTTCGATATGGTCAGGAATGGCGTTAGCCCAGTATGCTGATTTAAAAATAGCATCATTATTTTCTAATTCTGAGGCTAATGATTTTGAGTCTATGCGGATGTTTTCAATAAATGCCTTTTTCCACAGACGGTGCAGATCCGCAGTGGGCGGTTTTGAAGCGAGGCCGTGAACAAAGACGATTGTTAATTTTTCTGTATTGACCAAGATTTTCTCCTTTAACGAAGGTTAATCAAAGACAAGGTTCTTTCATACAGTGTAATGCGGGCGATATTGAGAGTATCTACCCCATTACTATGATGTACCACGATAATAATAGTACTTATTTCAGGTTAAGTAATCCTTGCAATGGGGTATAGGAGGTGACGACCATGGAATAGTGTTCTTTATGAAGCAGTTTCTTTCGTCGCATTCATATAGATGAAAATACCGGTTCTATCATCTGATTTTATCTTCTTCTTTTCTTTAACCTGTGTATCCCAGATTATATCTTTCAGGGTCTCTACTGCCGCTTCTGCATTTTCACTTGAGTTCAGTAATTTATAGAGCTTTTTAGCATTTTCTTTTAAAACTTCACCGACTTCGCGCTGCGGTTGCATAAAAGGATCGGTTATTCCATCTGAGGCAATCAGTACCGCAGCATTATCTTTGGTGTAAAAGTTTTTTTTGTTCAGGAAGAATGATTCTCCAATGCCGATCACATT
>JBFIIJ010000162.1:0-5823 GCA_041601315.1 Gammaproteobacteria bacterium | reverse complement strand
CGAAGAGGGTGTTAATCAAAAATTAATGCAGTTTGTCTTGTCGCCGGAAGACGAAGCTATACAGGTTGCCGAAGCAGCCATGTCCGACGGCCATAGACTGGCATTAGTTATCACGCCAAATATTCCCTGGGGAGACAGAATTGCCGATGCCTTCAAAAAACGCTGGCTTGAGTTGGGCGGTGGTATCTTAGAACAAGCTCATTTTGACAGCAGCGCAAAAGATTTTGAAAGTCCGGTTAAAGAATTATTAAACATTGATAGTAGTGAACAACGCGGCAAAGATCTTCGTAATAAACTTAATATAAAAATAGACACGGTCGACCGTCGCCGGGAAGATGCTGATTTCATTTTCACCGCAGCTGTACCGAGTGATGCACGACAATTGTTTCCGCAATTTCGATTTCATCGTGCCGGTGATTTACCCGTATATTCAACTTCACATATTTTTAATGGCGTAGTTGATAGTGCTGCAGATGCAGATCTCAATGGCGCAATATTTATTGATATGCCGTGGATACTCGATACAACAAGACAACTATCTATTATTCAGGATGCGCTTAATCGAAACTGGTCGCAAGAAAAGTCTCAATACCGCCGCTTATATGCATTGGGTATAGATGCTTATCGTTTGATTCCTGAAATGAGTCGTCTGACTGCAGAAAAAAACAGTTATTTAAACGGTGAAACCGGTGATTTGACCATCAGTTCAAACAATATTGTTAAACGTAAATTACGCCGCGCCAAGTTTGTCGATGGGAAACCTGTTCCGCTGAATTAAAGCTCGACTTGCATCACAATAATTATCAAGGATGATAATGATGAAAATAACGACACTGACAAAACAGTCAGGTAAGCGTGCAGAAGATATTGCTGCAGAGTACCTTACAGAACAAAAGGTAAAACTTGTCACTCGTAATTTTCATTCCCGATTTGGTGAAATCGATCTGATTGGTTTTGAACAAGAAATACTGCTCTTTATTGAAGTTCGCTATCGTAAAAATGAACATTTTCTGGCCGCTGTTGAAACAATTGACCAACATAAATGTAAAAAAATTATCATTACCAGCGAATACTATTTGAACAAACATAAAAAATACCAATCTTACCTCTGCCGGTACGATGTTATTACCCTTACCGGTGCACTTGACCAGCCTGTAATCCAGTGGATTAAAAATGCATTTCAGGCATAATATTGACTGTTTTTATATGACACTAAATTATTGATGGATACTGTACAACGCGTAAAAAATAACTTTCTTGATAGCATTCAAATTAAGACGGATGCGGTTGATAAATTGGCCCCCGTTATTGCTGATGCCGCTGCAGCTATTGCAAATGCACTTCTCAATGAAAAAAAAGTATTAGCTTGTGGTAACGGCGGATCGGCAGCTGATGCACAACATTTTTCAGCTGAAATGCTTAATCGATTTGAAATGGAACGACCCGGCTTACCTGCGATTGCGTTGACCACGGATTCATCGACATTAACGTCAATTGCTAATGACTACCAATTCGCTGAAATCTATTCAAAACAAATTCGGGCATTGGGACATGAAGGCGATGTGTTGCTGGCTATCAGTACCAGCGGTGAATCACACAATATTGTTCATGCCATTGATGCGGCACATGATAGAAATATGATCGTCATCGCATTAACAGGAAGAGAAGGTGGTCAGATTGCTGATTTAATGAATAAAAATGATTTCGAAATACGTGTACCTACCTGGTCAACAGCTCGGATTCAGGAAGTACATATTATGGTGATCCATTCACTATGTGATCTTATTGATCTTCAACTACTTGGACAGGATGAATAATACATGACGCTTTTTAAATTGATACGTTCTTTAATATTACTTGGTTTATTGGCTCAGTTAATTGGTTGTGCTGCTGTCGCCGTTGGTGGCGCTGCTGCTGCAACAGGTACTGCCGTTGTTGATAGAAGAACAACCGGCGCATTAGTTGAAGACCAGACAATTGAAGTAAAAGCATTGAAATCTTTTCATGATGATGCCGAGTTAAACGAACAGGCTCACTTGAATGTAACAAGTTACAATACTGTTGTTCTTCTTACTGGCGAAACGCCGACTGATGCTATGCGTCAACGCGCTATGGAATTGGTCAAAAAGGTAGATAAAGTAACACATGTTTATAATGAACTTACCATAGCCGCACCAAGTTCATTAGTTTCAAGAAGCAGTGATTCCTATATTACTACTAAAGTTAAAACCCAGTTATTTGCTGATAAAAATGTAAGCGGCGTTCAATTTAAAGTGGTTACTGAAAAAGGCGTGGTTTATCTGATGGGTATTGTTTCTCGTGCTGAATCTGAAATAGCAACAGAAATTGCCCGACAAACAGGCGGCGTTCAGAAAGTGGTCAAACTATTTCAATATACTGATTAGTTTTTACTTAGGTATTAATTTTCTGGTCGATAGTTAGATTCAGGCCATATGTCATTAATTTCATCCGCCTGATTTTGCGCATTGAAGCTTTCCCAGACAATGCCATTAATATCGGTGTCTTGAGTAAATTCATCAACCGTTGAATCTTCCCAGCCTAAGTGTCTTAGGCTACCCGAAGCATTCTCTGAATCTCGACGAATAGAAATATTAAGTGAATCTGTTCGCCATAATGCATATTCATTTGCTACACATAAACAAGGTTCAGCTGATAAGCGTTTACTATAGTCTTTAACTGTTTCTTCTATATTATTAGTTGAAATTGCCAAATGTAATTTTTTCATAAAACTTTAACCTGAATATTGGATAGCTAAATAATTAGCTATTAAGTGTTAACATTAATTAACTGGGAGTAAAGTGTGCGTTACAATTTTTTAATACTATAACTCATCATACAAATAATATGTTCGATTATACCGAAGAATTAAAACAACAACTTTCAACAGCTTTTAAAAACAAAGGCTCTGATTATCAAGCGCGTACTCGTTATCTTGATGAGAATAAACAACCAATCTATATCAATCGATTAATACTCGAAGATTCGCCTTATCTTTTACAACACGCACATAACCCTGTTAATTGGTTTCCCTGGGGAGAAGAAGCATTCGCAATAGCAAGAAAAGAAAACAAACCGGTATTTTTATCGATCGGTTACTCAACTTGTCATTGGTGTCATGTTATGGAAGAAGAAAGCTTTGATAACGAAGACATAGCCAAACATATGAATGAATTTTTCATTTGTATTAAAGTTGATCGTGAATTGCATCCTGACGTTGATACTTTTTATATGACAGCAGTAATGATGATGCAGGGACAAGGTGGCTGGCCAATGAGCAGTTTCTTAACACCGGATAGAAAGCCTTTTTTTGGCGGCACTTATTTTCAACCTGCTCAATTTATCGCCCTTATGAGTCGTGTTAATGAAGTTTGGCAAAACCAAAATGCTGACATTCTTGAACAGTCCAATGCAATAAGCCAGCAAGTTGCAGGCGCTATGGCAGCGAGACAGTCTCTTAATGAAATCGGCACAAATGTAATCGATCTCACTGCGCAAACCATTATGAATCATTACGATCAATACAATGGTGGTTTTGGACAAGCACCCAAATTTCCTAACGAACCTTATCTCTACTTCCTGCTAGAATATGCTGCCTATTCAGGAAATTCTGATGTTCTCGACGCTGTTATTAAAACTTTACATATTCAAAGTTGTGGCGGGATTTATGATCAAATTGCAGGCGGTTTTCATCGTTATGCCACTGATCAGAACTGGTTAATTCCACATTTCGAAAAAATGCTCTACAACCAGGCTAATTTATCCTGTGTCTTTGCCCAGGCATATTCTCTAACAACCATTCCAGATTTAAAACGCGTGGCATGTGAAACACTGGATTATGTTATTCGTGAAATGACAAATGATAAAGGCGGTTTTTATTCTGCTACTGATGCTGACAGCGAAGGCGAAGAAGGACTTTTTTTCATCTGGGATAAAAAAGAAATTGAATCGTTACTTCACGAAGAAGACGCAAAAGAGTTTATTGAATTATATCAAGTCACTGAATCAGGTAATTTTGAAAGAAAAAATATTCTTAATTTAAATCAAACTCTGGAAAAGACAGCCAAAGAAAAAAATATTGATTACGATATATTAATTGATCGATTAGCTAAAAATAAAAAAATACTTTGGGAATACAGAGAAAAAAGGCTTCCACCATTACGCGACGACAAAGTTATCACGGCATGGAATGCCATGATGATTAAGGCGTTCGCTTATGCAGGACAACAGTTTAACCAGCAACACTATATAGACACTGCCATTAAAGCCGCTAACTATATCTTGAAAACAAATATTACTAATAATGGTCAGCTAAGTCGGTCAAGCTTGTCGGATCAAGCTTCTATACCAGCATTACAAGAAGACTATGCTTATTTGGCAGAAGCATTAATTCAAATCTACGATGCTACATTAGATAGGTCTTGGCTGGATAAAGCATCAACATTAGCAAATGACATGCTGAAACAATTTTGGGACGAAGAGAATGGCGGACTCTTTATGAGCAACCAGAACAGAGAGAATTTACTTCCAAGCTCACCTAAAGAAATTAATGATAATGCTACTTCATCAGGCAATTCGGTCGCCTTAAGAACCTTGGTACGTTTATACAAACGTACTGGCTTACAACATTTCCAGACTTATGCTCAACAATTAGTTCGCGCTTATTCTGATGACATCACTCAACGTCCCTATATCTGTAGCTATCTTATCTGCGGTCTACTTGAAATGTTTGTTGGTGAGCAATCCGACAAGCAATGGTGCGCTGAGGGGAATATTCGTATTTCAGCAAGAAGCATTAAAGAAGACAGCCAATATAAAACCATACTTTCTATTGTCGCGGAAAATGACTGGCATCTAAATCAAATAAATGACGATGACAATATTACTGGACCTGTAAAAATTGAAACAACAGGTGATTGGACCGTATCAGATATCAATTTCCCTGATGCAATAACAAAAACATTAGCCTATCAAACCGAAGCTGTTCAGGTTTATGCTGATAATATCACTGTTGAATTTATGATTTCTGAAAAAACAAAAAAACGTTTTTCCGAAAACATATTAAAATTAACACTTCAATTACAAGCATGTAATAACGAAAAGTGCCTATCTCCTGAAACCATTAATCTAAATCTGGTACTATAAAAAACTACACTGTTTCAAGTATAATATTTAACCTTTCAGGTATATCGCTTAAATCGAGTTCAGTTTTTTCAAACAAAGCATCTGCATTTTTTTTCAATTTTTTTATATCTGGTAATTTTTCATTTGATGCAAAAATGATTACATTCTGATAATCAGGAAATTCTAATAAATAAATATAATTAAAATAATTTTTAATCGGTTATAATACATTGACTACATCATCTTCCGATTCAGGCAAAATATTCAATGCCAAAACCCCTTTTTTATCAAGGCCGTTATTAATATCAGCATAAAAATCATTATCGAATAGACAAGATGCTTGTGTGTCTGCAATAAAAATATCACACAAAATAATGTCGTATACATCCGTGTTTCTTGACATAAATCGCTCTGCCGAGTCATGAACAACATCAATTTCTTCGGGTAAACGAAAAAATTCTTTAGCAATCTGTATAATTTTCTCGTTTGACTCAACTGATCTGATTTTAATTTCAGGGTGTTTTGAATCCAGATAACGTTCAAGTGAAGCTCCACCCAATCCCAGATTTAATAATCGTTTTGAAGCAGGACAAAATAACAATACAGATAGTAAGGCCTGAATATTTGGCAGAGCCACTTGATTAGTGACATCCATTTTCATTAAAGTCTGCACAGAATTAT
>JBFIIJ010000161.1:0-5830 GCA_041601315.1 Gammaproteobacteria bacterium | reverse complement strand
CCCAAACTCATGTTGTTATCGGCTTGTAAAGTAATCGAACCACTGGCACTGGTCACACCGTCATTAATCGTTAAGTCACCCGCACCGGCACCATCAGCACGTAGTAATATTGTTCCTGCACCAACAGCAGTCACTCCGGACTGACCTGCAGCAACAGTGACGGTTCCTGTGGTTGAACGTAAAACAATATTACCGGCGGTGGCTTGTGCGAGTTTATTTATTGTTAAGCCATTACTTTCTAATAACTCTATGTTGCCACTGGTGGCGTTATCAATATCAAGAATGCTCACTGTGGTTCCCAAAGCATTACCATTACCAACACCGGTAATCGCATTCATCACCACCGTGCCGCTATCCGCAACAACATCGGTATGCGCATCACCACCGTCAATAATCGCACCGGCGGTCGTATCAATCGTTATTGCTGTCGCACTGGCACTCGTTGTTTGTAAGCCACCTAACGTTATGTTGCCTGCTGCGTCCACATCTATCGTGCCACTACCGGCATTAACCAACGCGCCGTCACTCATCGTTAAACTACCGGCACCGTTACTATCAAAGTCCGCGTTCATAACGACATTACCACTGGTGCTGGTGATGTCTCCGTCAGCACCTAATGCAATGTTGCTCGTGCCTCTTAATATTATTCCACCGCTTGTTGAAGAGAGCGCCCCATTGATATCAAGACCATTGCCTGCAGTTGAAAAGGTTCCTGTTAAAGTAAGATCATTCGTACCCGCTGAAATTAATGCACTATTTGCAATAGAAACGCCATGATTACCGGTGCCACCACCAACACCTGTGCCGGTTATACTGACTGTACCGCTAGTAGTTGTAACTGCTGTTCCAGCACCATCTAATAAAACACCGATATTATTATTAACACCACTACTGTTACTGCCTAATCCATTTAAAGTAATGTCGCCTGATGTTGTAAAAAGTTTTGCACCACTATGTAAATAAATACCGTTCTTTCCACCACCACTCCAACCTTCGCCATCTACTGTAATAGACCCAGTACCCGCACTTACCGTTACCGCATTAATTTCAACTTCGCCACCTAATGTATTATCTGCGTCACCTTCTAAAACAATATTGCCATTACTACTTGTTATGTTGTGATTAATCTTTGCACCACCGCCAGAGTTAACGGTGATACCACCACCGTTTGAAGTTAACGCTTGATTAACAACAATTTGACCTTGAATAACTTCTAAAGTGATATTGCCATTGTTTGTTGTGATACTTTGGTTAACAGTCATACTGCCACCAAAGTTATTGACTTGAGCAGTAAAATTAACACCTGCATTCGTCATATTAATAATCTGGTTTATGGTGATATTACTGTTTGCCTGAAGAATGACATCGGTTAATGCGTTGTTGATAGTGACTGTTGCGTCAATTCGACTTGTACCCCCTCCATTTTCTGCATAAGCCAAAGTTGTATCACCACCAAAGTGCGCATCATCAGCACCACCGGCAACAACTTCAATAATATTTGGATCAAGTAATAATGTGCCAATTTCTCCATTAATTGCTGTCGTATTAACAACACCTGAATAATCTAAATATTCTTTACCTGATACTTCAACAAAACCACCATCACCGGATTGCTCACCACCTTTGGCTGTTACTTCACCATAAAAACGTGTTGTATGATCGGCCCAGACTATAACTTCACCGCCATCACCTTCATCAATTGCATTGGCTTTAATAACCGCTTCATCGTCAACATAAGTAACACGTGCTGTTTGTGTTTCCCCTTTACCTTGAAAATCACCACCGATATGAACGGTACCACCTGCGACAGAACCTGACGCATCAATATCTGTTCCGGCAAACAAACCAATTTTATTTCCTGTTACTTCAACCGTACCACCTCGTTCGTTAACATCATTGCCACTGACATCGATCGTTCCTGTAATAGCAACTTCGCCTGTGTCTCCACCACCGAGGAATATTTTTCCGTCTTTTTGTGCCACTGTTTGTGCGCGTGCAATACCACTATGATTTATTGCACTTTTAAAAATTGATTGACCTGTTGCAGCATATAAATGAATCACACCACCATCAGCTGATAAGGTTCCGCTATTAGTTATTAACGCGCTTAAAGGATTACCGTATACGTCATTTAACTGTTGTGCCGTTTCGTAAGGTATGGCAACTGAAAGTAATTTATCGCCATAAAAATCAAGCTTTAATGCTTTACCACTTGCAAGCGCAATATATCCATAACGAGCAGAGATGATGCCATTGTTAACAACGTTTGCGCCTAACAATGCAACCAGGCCACCGTCATGCGCTGTTATATTCCCGTAGTTTTCTATTGTAGATTGTTGATTCTCATCACCTGCCTGAAATTGATAATTACCTTTTATAAAATCATCATTTTTTATATCTAACGTTGACCCCATAAAACTACCGACATCAATGCTACCTGTCGGTGTGATTACAATCCCATTAGGATTGATAAGAAATACTTTACCATTGGCAATAATTTGTCCTGCAATAGTGGAAGTTGTATTGCCCGTCACACGATTTAACGTTGCTGATTGCGCATTAGGTTGCACGAATTGAACGACACCGTTTTGATGAACATCAAAACTTTTCCAATTAATAATCGCATTCGTAGTGCTCTGTTGAATTAAAGTGTGATTACTATTCGACTGATCAATCGTCGCACTACCATGCACGACTGTACCTTCCGTCGGCATGTCTGCGGCATGACCTGAACTTACCGTTAAGGCAAAACTTAACAATCCATACAAAATCGGATTGTTACAGATTCCACCTGTCGTTTTCTTACTTAATTTACAGAAGTTAATCATTCCTCAAGTACCGTTAATTAGTAACTTTCTCTAGATGAGGGAACTTCCATGTTGCGCAGGCATATTTCTAAAGAGTGAAACAATATTGATGTAAGCTAATGCACCTTGCATTAAAGCTATTTGTTTCAATATGTTATCGGTATGAAATTGGAAAACTTGAGGAACTGCTTATCTAAAAAATATTTCTATATCATTGTTTTATATAGAAATTACCACTGAGAATATTAATTTAAAAAAATATGTTTCTATATTACGACAAAATATCTGGGCTATTGTCATATAGAATTGATGTAGGAGGGAATATAGAAACGCTAAACTTACCTGAAACTAATTCGTTTTACAGTTTAAAAACTATATCCCAGTTTAAATGAATAGCGCTCACCACTATTGGAATCATCAGGACCTTCCAATCTTGTTGCTGCTTCAACTTTCGCATTGAAACTTTGTTCGCTATTTTCTGAACCCGCAATATCCAGATACAAACCAAGACCCGTATTCGCAACAGTCGTATTTTTATCTTCTGCTGCAGTCGGACTTCTTCTATAGACCCGACCATAATCAATAAACACATAAGGCCGTAGACCAAATAAAATCGTTTCGTTTGAAATCGGAATCGGCCTACTAAATTCGCTACGAACAGCAAAACCTTCATCTCCAATAACCGCTCCTGTATCTTGGCCACTACCAAAATCTGCACCACCAATACTAAACTGTTCTGGTACAAGTAAAGAACCCGACAAAGAGATTTGTCCTTTCGCTGTTAAGCTTGCGTACATATTTAATGGTAATGAGTGATCATATAAAAAATAAGAGTCTAGCTTTGTGAAATCTGGTTCTCCGCCGGTTCTCGATAAAGTAGCGCCAGCTGCATTTTCATCTCTTGCACCAAACCCGTCTATGCCTTGAGACAAACGTGCTGTCACATACATTTGTCCACCCAATACGTTGTTCTGGTAATCGTTTAAGCCAATTCGGAATGTGCGCAATGAATCATGCGTTAAAGTTGTTCTGCTACCGGTAGAATCGGTTTGGAAAACTTCATCTACATAATCAAAGTTAAGATCAAAACTTAACTGGTGCTGCCGATTTAATATGAGCGGATAGCTTAAACCTGCTTGCCATCGTTTCATTCTTCCCCGTGCTTCTAATGTAGTGATATTACCTCGAGGATGATTTTCAGATATTGATGCTTCAAAATTTAATAATAAGCCATCATCTCCTACTGGGATATTAATCCCGGCCAGACCTAATATTTGTATCGGCTGGTGACTAGTGATGTCTTTTATAGAAGGATGTCCACCGACTGCGGCATAAACAGATTCACCTCGATGTAATACTGAATTGGCCGACGCATAAAGAATTCCTGATTCATGGCCTATGGTACGGCTCGAATGATTATCAAAAGAGAGTTGACCGGAAATCAGTCTATCTTTTCCTTCGAGTATAAGGGTAGTACTACCAGACTCAGTACCTGGAGCTAATGTGGCCTCTACATCTAAACCTGCAAGCTTATTTACGAGTAGTAATTTTCTTTCTAATAACTGACGAGATATATTTTTATTATTAACAACTTCATTCAGTATAGATAAAACGATTTTCTGATATCGCTCCGATACCGAAGACACATCCAGCGATGAAACATAACCACTTATAATGACAATCTTTGCTATACCATTATCTATGACTTGTACTGGTACGAGTACTTGAACAAGAAAGTAGCCCGCTTCGTGATATACCTGCTCAATTTTTTGGGCAATGTTAAACAAATCAACAATTGTAATTTCTTTTCCAATTGAATCTTTATAAGTTTCTTCTATGGTCATTTCCAATTCGGAAAAACCACCTTCAATTTGCATTTCTTTTAATACGAAACGAATATCCGCAGCACCCTCTGGCACCTGATCAATCAATGGCGAACGAATATCAATTTTAACTGACTCTTCTTTAAGCGGTTTAGGGCTGACACGAGGTGTGGTAACACTAGGAGAAACATTAGCTCTCTCTACAGCATATGTAATGACAGGCAGTAGCGTTCCCCCAATGAGAAAACCCCATAGGATCAAGATTGATCGAAATCGATAAATATCTGCCAACATACAATTAACTAAGCTATTAATAATTAATCGATATATTAGTAATATAGATGATATATATCAATATTTACTTTACTTAATTAATATATCTTATTGTTTTTTTTATTATTTTTATTTTATTGACTGAGGAGAATTGAAATAATCAACTCAAAAACCATTATTAATGCATATTAATTTAGTACGTAATCCGTGATGTATCACATTCGTAATCATGCGAAAATAATTATACGTAATCAACAATATAAGGATTATGTTATATGAGCCGCCCAATTCAAACTCTTCTTTGGATGATTATTTTTACGGTTATTATCGCCGTCGGTGTAGTAATGCTGGCTGGGCCACTGCAAAATGCATATTCATCCAATGTCGTCTTCAACTCAATTATTGTTGGTGTTTTAATCATCGGCATTGCCATAAATTTCCGACAAGTATTACAACTCAATCCGGAGATTGACTGGATAGAAGCATTTCAAACCAATACATTGACCTTGAGTTCAGCCAGGCCAAAATTACTCTCTTCTATGGCACGCATGCTTGAAGGTAAAGAAGATGTGACTATGTCGACAACTTCAATGCGTACCATTCTTGATTCAATTCGCACACGCCTTGAAGATTCACGCGACTTATCGCGTTACATGATTGGTGTACTGGTCTTTCTTGGTTTACTGGGTACATTTTGGGGATTAATGGCGACGGTTAGTGCTGTCGGGACATTGATTAGCGAAATGTCTGTCGAAGCGAATGATGGTGCTGCTATTTTTCAAAACTTGAAAACCAGTCTGGCTGGTCCATTATCTGGTATGGGCGTTGCCTTCTCATCATCACTATTCGGACTATCAGGTTCACTGGTTGTTGGTTTTCTTGATCTACAAGCGGGCCATGCACAAAACCGTTTTGTTAACGAACTTG
>JBFIIJ010000160.1:0-5831 GCA_041601315.1 Gammaproteobacteria bacterium | reverse complement strand
TTGAAACAATACAAAATGCATTTCCGAATAAGACCATTGCCGCTACTTTAGACGGTTCTTGATCATAGTGTTCGGCGAAGATGTAGTTCATTACTGCGGGTGGTAATGCACCAAATAGGAATAAGGCACCCTGCTCTAATCGTGTTAATTCTATAAACGGTAATATCGCTAATACAATGGCTATACCCGTTATCGGTGCGAGTATTGCTGCGAGCATTCCTATTTTCCATTCTGATAGTTTCATATCAATTAAGCGTGTACCTAATGCAAACAACATTAATGGTACACAGATATTGCCGACCATACGGATTGGTTCTAATAGAGTATTCGATATTTTTATTTTTAATACGCTTAATAGGATGGCAAAGGAAACTGTGACTATCATTGGGTTTAGAAATATCTTTATCAGGTTTTTATCCTTTCTTAACCAGGTATTTACAATCGTTATATGAAAGAAATTACAAACAACGAAACAAATAACGGCAGCAGGTAAGGCAACATCACCGAAACTTAACACAACTAAAGGTAATCCGAGATTACCGGCATTACCAAACATGATCGGTGGACATAAAGTCTTGGCATCAATCTGCAATAATTTTGCGACAATTAATGCGATTACACCGGATAAGAGAACAACAAATGCAATTCCTAATGCCAGATTGCCAAATAAACCTGATACACCCGCTTTTTCATAAATAACACTGAATAGCAGACAGGGAATAAAAACATCCATATTCAGACGATTAGGCAAGGTCATATCCGGCTTGAATTTGCATGCATAGAACAAGCCTGCCAGGACTATGGCAAAGATGGGGAAGGTAATCTCAAAGATTCTAATGGCGATCATGCTAATTATTTGAACTGATTTTTATTTTTAGTGTCCACACGATATCATGCAATTATAACTAACTATAAGAAATCGTAACCCATGAATTGTACTCGACTATTTTATCTCGCTTTATTTGTTGTTTGTTTATCTCTACTCGGCTTCGGGCTTTATCTGGAACATGTTCAAGGTATTGAACCTTGCCCGCTCTGTGCATTTCAACGTATGTGCTATATCGCGATCACCTTGATTGCTTTAGCTGCTGCAATTCATAATCCGGGTTCATGGATGCGTTATAGCTACAGTGGATTAACACTGGTTGCATCATTAATAGGCGCAGGTATTGCCGGAAGACAAGTCTGGTTACAACATTTACCCCCAGAATTAGTACCAGAATGCGGCCCTGGACTGGAATACATGATGGAAGTGTTCCCTTTTGCTGATGCCATGAGAATGATTCTGAGTGGATCAGGTGAATGTGCCGAGGTTCACTGGACCTTTCTAAGTTTTAGTATTGCTGAATGGAGTCTGCTTTGCTTTTCACTATTTGTCATCGCCACTTTATCATTGACGTTTAAATTTAGCCGAAAAAATCCTAGTTAGAGGCTGCTTTTAGTAATGACTCCGACTCATTCGCTTTAATCTGTGCGTCAACAACGGCAATCGCACTGGCATTAACAATACGTCGTACTGTTGAAGACGGCGTTAATATATGAACAGGATGACTCAATCCAACCAGAATTGGGCCTACTGAAGTTGCATTGGTTAATACCTTAACCAAATCATAAGCAATTTTGGCTGCATCCAGACTTGGCATGATTAACAGGTTCGCATCGTCTACCAATTTTGAATACGGAACAACACGCCGTCTTATATCACTTAACAATGCCGCATCTGCACGTATCGGCGCATGGACTTGCAAGTCCGGATCCTGTTTATTAATAATTTCCATTGCTTTTGCCATCTTCTGAATGGTTTCTGATTCAATATCATCACCATTTGAAAATGAAAGTAATGCCGCACGCGGTGTGATTCCAAAGCGCTTAACCGTTTCCGCAGCCAACATGGTATTTTCTGCAATTTGTTCCGCTGTTGGATTAACCGTCACCGCAGTATCACAAATAAACAGTGCTCCTCTTTTAACCATTAAGACATTCACGGCTGCTGCTTGATTCACTTCTTCACTGATACCTAATTGTTCAACGACGTGATCAAGATGATCATGGAAGTGACCATTCGTTCCACAAATCAGAGCATCGGCTTCACCTTTTTCAATCATATTCGCGCCGACGTAAGTATTTACCTCAGTGATGCCCGTCAGTTTAATATTATGTTTTTTCAGATATTCATCAGGGTCAATAATTTCTATATCAGTATCCGGACGAAGACGCAGTCCCATATGTTTGATACGCGATTCGATCTTATCTACGTTACCAATAAGAAGGGGTCTGGCTAAATTTTCATCAAGGACAGATTGAACGCTGTGTAATATTTTGGTTTCTTCACCTTCTGCGTAAACCAATCGTTTCGGATCGAGTTTCGCTTTTTCAAATATCGGTTTCATTAAAATAACCGATTCAAAAACATATTGTGCCAGATGCTGACGATACGCTTCCATATCTTTTATTGGTCGTGTTGCGACACCACTATCCATTGCTGCTTGTGCTATGGCTGGAGCCAATTTAATAATCAAGCGCGGATCAAAGGGCTTAGGAATTAAATAGTCTCGACCAAACTTAAGGTCTTCACCACCATAAGCAGCAACAACTGTTTCAGGTGTTTCCTCTGCTGTTAGTTCTGCCAACGCATGTACCATGGCTATTTTCATTTCATCATTAATCTTTGTTGCGCCAACATCTAATGCACCACGAAAGATAAACGGGAAACACAAAACATTGTTAACCTGATTTGGATAATCTGATCGACCTGTGGCAATAATGGCATCTTCACGAACAGCCAAGATTTCTTCTGGTAAAATTTCGGGAATTGGATTTGATAAGGCAAAGATTAATGGATTCTCGGCCATGCTTCGAACCATTTCCTGTTTAACAACACCGGGGCCAGATAATCCCAGAAAGATATCAGCACCTTTCATTACTTCGGCCAATGTTCTTAATTTTGTATTGCTGGCGAAGGCCTTTTTATGTGGTGTTATCTCTTCACGACGACTTCGATAAATCACACCAACGCGATCAACGGCAATAATGTTTTCTTTTTTCATGCCCAACTTAACTAACATTTTTAAACAGGCAATACCGGCAGCGCCTGCTCCTGTCGTCGCTAATTTTACTTTGGAAATATCTTTGCCAACGATTTTTAATCCATTCAATATGGCAGCCGCAACAATAATCGCCGTCCCGTGTTGGTCATCATGAAAGACGGGGATATTCAAACGATTGCGTAATTTACCTTCTACCAGAAAACATTCAGGAGACTTTATATCTTCAAGATTAATACCACCGAAAGTGGGCTCAAGACTGGCAATGATTTCAACCAATTTATCCGGATCTGTTTCATTGATTTCAATATCGAAAACATCTACACCGGCAAACTTTTTAAACAGAACGGCTTTACCTTCCATCACAGGTTTTGCTGCTAATGGTCCTATATCACCCAGACCAAGTACCGCAGTACCGTTAGTTATTACGGCAACAAGATTTGAACGTGCGGTTAACTCTGCGGCAAGACTACTATCCGTCGCAATTGCCTTACACGGTTCAGCAACACCCGGACTGTAGGCAAGAGCAAGGTCTCGTTGGTTTGCCAACGGCTTGGTTGGCGTAATTTCTATTTTTCCTGGCTTTGGATAACGGTGATAATCTAGTGCGGATTTTTCTGTGTTGTCTGACATTTATTAAATTGTAGTTCCTTTTTTATATTTAATATTCTTTATTTGAATGGCGGCATACCGGGCGGCATCTGGCCGCCCATACCACCCATACCTCGCATCATTTTTGCCATGCCACCTTTGCCGGCCATTTTTTTCATCATTTTTTGCATTTGTTTAAATTGTTTTAATAATTTATTTATGTCCTGAATCTGTGTACCAGATCCCATTGCAATGCGTTTTTTTCGCGAACCATTAATAATATCCGGTTTAATTTTTTCTTTTCGCGTCATTGAGTCGATAATAGCACCTAACTTAACAAACTCTTTATCGTTAACTTGCGATGCTGCACCGGGAGGTAATTGACCCATTCCGGGTAACTTATCCATTAATCCGGCAATACCACCCATATTATTCATCTGTTTTAACTGTTCACGAAAATCTTCCAAGTTAAAACCTTTCCCGGTCTTCAGTTTCTTTGCCAGCTTTTCAGCTTCTTTGTGATCTGTTTTTTCCTGAACTTCTTCAATCAAACTTAAAACATCACCCATACCCAAAATACGAGAAGCAATTCGTTCAGGATGAAAGGCTGATAACTCATTACTCTTCTCACCGGTACCCATAAATTTAATTGGTTTGCCGGTAATGTGTTTAACCGTTAATGCTGCACCACCCCGTGCATCACCATCGGTTTTCGTCAAGATAGAACCAGTTAACGGTAAAGCTGCATTAAACGCCGCTGCGGCATTAACCGCATCTTGTCCAGTCATGCTATCGATAACGAATAAAGTTTCGACTGGCGATAATACTTCATGAACAGATTTTATTTCCTGCATCATTTCATCATCGATATGTAAACGGCCGGCACTATCGACAATCAGCACATCAACGAGTTGAATTCTGGCAACATCCATTGCATGTTTGGCAATATCCGTTGCTTTTTGACTTTCATTACTTTCAATCCAGACAAGATCATTATCATTCGCTAAAGTCTGTAATTGCTTTATTGCCGCAGGCCGATAGATATCACAACTCACCACGGCGACTTTTTTCTTTTCTTTTTCTTTTATTAATCGCCCAAGTTTCGCCGCGGTCGTCGTTTTACCCGCACCTTGTAAACCGGCAAGAAGAATCACTGCTGGTGGCTGCGTATTAAGCTTTAAAGGTTCGTGCTGACTTCCCATCAGCGAAATCAATTCATCATTAACAATCTTAATTAATGCTTGACCCGGCGTGAGGCTGGTTAATACTTCTTTATCGAGCGCCCGCTCTTTCACATGTTGGATAAAATCTCGTACGACGGGCAAGGCCACATCGGCTTCAAGCAAGGCCATGCGTACTTCACGCAAGCCGTCACTGATATTTTCCTCGGTCAAACGACCATGGCCGCGTAAATCTTTAAAAACCCGGGTTAATTTATCTGAAAGTGCGTCAAACATAATTATCTAATTTCATCATCAATATTGTAAAAATGGCCTTCTATTCTATCTTATTCGACGCATAACTTGAAAAGTTACCATGAACTACCGCAAAATAATCAATACTTCTACAGCCAGCCAGAATATGCAATCATCGGGGTTATAATCAACACATCAATATTTATGAGTATTCAAGCCATTATCGCTATTTTGTTATATCTCACTTCTAGCAGTCTGCTGGGAGCCAGAACTTGTGGCGTGTTAGATTTTTTCAACAAAACTCGACCTATAGTCATGCTATTTGGTGCAATCGCATTACTCTTGCATGCAAATATACTGTATCAATCGATGATTCTGGCCGATGGTCTTGATTTTGGTTTTTTTAACGCGGTTTCACTCATTGGCTGGTTAGTAGCGTTAATCGTATTAATCAGCTCCTTGTTTCGTCCACTGGAAAACTTATTGATATTGTTATTTCCCGCTGCCGCTTTCTCAATTTTACTTGAGTTATTTATCCCGGATACCCGGATCTTAAGTGATTCCTTATCAATCGGTTTGCGTATCCATATTTTGTTGTCCATATGCGCTTATAGCTTGTTAATGATCAGCGCTGTTCAAGCAGTAATGCTTGCGCTACAAGAAAGACTTATTAAGAAAAAGCATGCAGCAAAAATTATGAATACCTTGCCGCCCTTGCAAGTCATGGAAGAACTGCTCATTCAAATCATTGTTATTGGTTTTTTTACCCTAAGTCTAAGTC
>JBFIIJ010000159.1:0-5858 GCA_041601315.1 Gammaproteobacteria bacterium | reverse complement strand
CTTGCTAACGCTTATCGTGATGCTGAAATTATTCGTGGTGAAGGTGATGCTCAGGCTACTGAAATTTATGCAGCTGCATTTAGTAAAGATAAAGATTTCTATTCATTTTATCGTAGCTTGAATGCTTATAAAAACAGCTTCAATGATGGTAATGATGTGTTGTTGATAGAACCAAGCTCAGAATTTTTTAAGTTTTTTAATAATTCAAAAGGAAGATAGTAAGACAAGGGATTATAAAATAATTGTTTGATATTAATTTTTCCGACTTACTAACTGCGTTAGCATTGGTTTTTGTTTTCGAAGGTTTGATGCCGTTTATAAATCCAGAAAGTATGCGTAAAGTGTACTTGCTGGCTGCACAAATGGATAATCAGACATTACGTTTTTTAGGTATCACGAGCATGTTAGTTGGTGTGGTACTGTTATATCTTGTTCGTTAAATTATTATGACTATTACTAATCGTTGGCTACTTCCGGAAGGTGTTGAAGAGATATTGCCGCCGAAGGCAATGCAACTGGAACAACTTTGCCGAACAATCATAGATTTGCTATCTACCTGGGGATATGAATTCGTTATACCTCCCATGATTGAATATCTGGAATCTTTACTTACTGGTACAGGTGAAGATCTGGATTTGAAAACATTTAAGCTTACCGATCAATTGAGTGGTCGCTTGATGGGTATTCGTGCTGACATGACGCCACAAGTTGCACGTATAGATGCTCACTTATTAAAACGCGATACACCAACCAGACTGTGTTATTTAGGTTCTGTGTTACACACTCGTCCAGGCAAGTCAGGAGAAACACGATCTCCATTACAATTAGGTGCAGAGCTTTATGGGCATGCTGGTGTTGCCAGTGATATCGAAATTGTTAAGTTGATGTTAGCAACATTAAAACATGTTGGGATCAATCAGACATATATTGATCTTGGACATATTGGCATCTTTCGTACATTGAGCGCTGAATCGTCTTTAAATGATGAGCAGCAAGCTGCTGTATTTGAAGCATTACAGCGTAAGGCAAAAGATGAATTAAAAACTTTATACAAAGAATGGAAAGTTAAAGATAATGCCAGCAAGGCATTACTCGATTTGATTGATTTGAACGGTGATGTATCTGTATTAGCAGAAGCTAAAAAGATATTTAAGAAATTATCTACAGAAGTTGTAAATTATGTTAGCGAAGTAAAAGCACTCGCTGATTCGATTAAAGATCAATCTGACGTTACTATCAATATCGACTTGGCGGAGTTGCGTGGTTATCACTATCACACGGGTATGGTTTATACTGCTTTCGTTCAAGGTAAAGGTGAAGGCATTGCTTTTGGTGGTCGTTACGATGATATCGGGAGTGCTTTCGGCAGAGCTAGACCGGCAACTGGTTTTAGTCTGGACGTAAAATCGTTATTAAAATTTCAGAGTACTAAAGCAAGTGTAGTAAAAAGAATTTTTGCACCTGCATCTAATGATATTGCATTACAAAAAGAGATTAATAAATTACGTTCTTCAGGAAAAATAGTTGTGCAAGAATTGAAAGGACAAAAAGCAAAAGCGAGTAAGATGAATTGTGATCAACAACTCGTACTGGAAAAAGGCAAGTGGGCCATTAAAAAAATCGATTAATTACTTTAGGGGGAGAGCGGCATTACCAACGAAGGCTGGTTTATATTAATTGCATTCGAGTGTAGTAGTCGTTTATAGAAAGATTTAAATGGGAAAAAATGTAATCGTATTAGGAACCCAATGGGGTGATGAGGGTAAAGGTAAAATTGTTGATTTGTTGACGGAAGATGCGTCAGCCGTGGTTCGTTTTCAAGGCGGACATAACGCAGGTCACACCGTTATCATCGAAGGTAAAAAAACAGTTCTTCATTTAATTCCATCCGGTATTTTACACGATGGTGTCGAATGTCTTATTGGTAATGGTGTTGTTCTTAGTCCGCATGCATTAATGGAAGAAATTGATATGCTGGAAGAGAATGGTGTTGCAGCACGTCAATACATAAAAATATCCGAAGCCTGTACATTGATACTCCCATATCATATTGCACTTGATCAGGCTCGCGAAAAAGCCAAAGGCAAAGCCGCAATAGGTACAACTGGACGAGGTATTGGTCCTGCGTATGAAGATAAGGTTGCAAGACGTGCATTACGTGTTGGCGATCTTATGCATGATGCATTGCTCTCAAGTAAGCTTGAAGAAGTTCTCGAATATCATAACTTCATGCTAACGAATTACTATAAATGTGAAGCTATTGATTATCAGGAATCGTTAGATGACATAAGAAAGTTATCTGAAAAACTAGTACCTATGATAGCTGATACCGGTACTCGGCTTCATGAACTATATACTGAAGGCAAGAACATAATGTTCGAAGGTGCACAAGGCACATGGTTAGATATTGATCATGGTACTTATCCTTATGTTACATCATCAAATACTACAGCCGGTGGTGCAGCTACAGGGACAGGTTTTGGTCCTTGTCATTTTGATTATGTTCTTGGAATTACCAAAGCTTATACAACACGCGTTGGTTCTGGTCCCTTCCCAACAGAGTTATTTGATGATGTAGGTGCTCATATTGCAAAAGTGGGTCATGAGTTTGGTGCGACGACAGGTAGGGCAAGACGCTGTGGTTGGTACGATGCAGTCGCGCTTCGTCGTTCAGCACAAATTAATAGTCTATCGGGTTTATGTATTACGAAACTGGATGTATTAGACGAGCTTGAAACGATTAAAGTTTGTACCGCTTATGAAATAGACGGCAAAACAGTTGATGTTCCACCTATCGGTGCAGAAGAGTTTGCGAAGTGTAAACCAATATATGAAGAACATCCTGGTTGGCAATCAAATACTGTCGGCGCGACTAATTATGATGACTTGCCGAAGAAGGCAGTCGATTATTTAAACCGTCTATCTGAAATCACGGGCGTCCCTATTGATATTATTTCTACCGGTCCTGACCGCGCAGAAACGATTGTTCTAAAAAATCCATTTGATTAAATATCAAAAATAATTTTTTATCTACGCATGTGTTCGAATAAACCATATTCCCACTGCCTAATTGCCATAACAACACTTGTACCGTAGCGTTCATCTAATGGTAAGCCTGCGTCACTGTCATTGAGTTCATTGAATTCTTTTACCAGTTTTTCCATCTTCTTTTGAAATACGGCATTGGAACTTTCTGCTAACATGCCGTTAATAACAAAAAGTCTTTCGTTAGCTTTATTAAACCGAGTACTAAAAAATTCTTTTTCAACTTTTGATTGAAAGAATTTTTGAATAGGACCGTTTTCTTTCCATGCGAAGTTAGAAGCAACAAGAAGTTTGATTTTATTTTTCGGTAGTAAATCAATAATTTTTAATCGATCTAGTTTAGCTAAGTATTGAATACCTTCTGTTTCTGAAATTTTATATCGTGATGTGATGTCATCCAGTGTCCAACGATTTAAAACACAGACAGTAACCAATAATAAAGATAAATCATTTACGATTTCTTTTTCCTGATCTTCATTAAGCTGACTTATATTCGGTTCGTCTTCTTTCATTAACGCTAATAAGTCAGACAGTTCTAAGTCCATACACTGGCATAGCTGTTCAAGTCGTTTCAGGGTAAAGTTCTTTTCAGAAAACATTCGCTTTATACTGGCCTCGGACATATCAATCTTCCTGGCGATATCAGCGTAAGTAAGCCCGTGTCCCTTAAGTGCTTTTTTCAGGGTATTTATCAGGTGAAGTGTTTGTGCCATAGGAATCACTTAAGTAGTAATAATTAATACGAATAGAACATAAAAATAAAACAAATACAATATTGGTTGTCTATATCTAGACTAATCAGTAATTTACAGGGAATTATTAGAAAAGATACTGGGAGTTGTTAAATGATACATCTATTTAAATTTCGTGGTTTTCTTCCATTTATCGTCATGGTTTTCTTGAATGCCTTTGTCGATTTGGGACATAAGATCATCATTCAAAACACGGTGTTCAAAGTTTACGATGGTCAAGAACAGATCATTTTAACCGCGATAGTCAACGCTCTAATTCTTTTACCATTTATCATGCTTATTTCTCCTGCCGGTTTTTGCGCAGATAAATTTCCTAAAAACAAAGTGATGCGAATCAGCGCATGGGTTGCTGTCGGCATTACGCTTTGCATCACTTTATTTTATTACATGGGTTGGTTCTGGCCTGCCTTTGCTATGACATTTATGTTGGCACTGCAGAGCGCATTTTATTCCCCGGCTAAATACGGCTATATCAAAGAAGTAGTCGGTAAGGATAACCTGGCTTCTGCCAATGGTATGGTTCAAGCGACGACAACTATCGCTATTCTTGCTGGTATCTTTACCTTTTCAATTTTATTTGAAAACCTTCTTGCAGATATCGTATTCACTGATACCTCTTTATTACTGGAAAGTATCGCACCAATAGGTTGGGCATTAGTGATATTCAGTGTTATCGAATTATGTGTTGCTTATAGCTTACCGCAAAAACAAGCTGTTGATGAAACGATGAATTTTAATTGGAAAACATACACAAACGGATCCTACTTAAAAGAAAACATGCATGTTGTTATCGACCGAGAAGTGATCTTTTTATCGGTTATTGGCTTGTCAGTTTTTTGGTCGCTTTCTCAAGTGATGTTGGCATCATTTCCGGCACATGCAAAAGAAACGATGGACATTATGAATACCATCATGATTCAAGGCACCTTAGCATGTGCTGGTATCGGTATTATGATCGGTTCGCTTGTTGCCGGTCGTATATCAAAAACACATATTGAAACCGGAATGATACCCATAGGTTCAATCGGTATCGCACTTTGTTTATTTGTCTTGCCGATAGTCGATAATATTTATTTTCAAATGCTTAACTTTTTGGCATGGGGTGTATTTGGTGGTCTGTTATTAATTCCGTTGAATGCATTGATTCAGTTTCATTCAGAAGAAGATGAAGTAGGCCGTGTATTAGCTGGGAATAATTTTATACAAAATATTTTCATGCTGAGTTTTCTTGGAGTTACTGTTCTTTTTGCAGTGATGGGCATGAACAGCGTCGGTCTGTTCAATATTTTATTTATCGTCGCCATAATCGGCACGATTTATACGATTTATAAATTACCTCAGTCATTAGTTCGCTTTATTGTCAGCTATATCATTGGTCATCGTTATCGTCTTGAAGTATTGGGTTTAAAAAATATTCCTGAAACAGGCGGCGTCTTGATGTTAGGTAATCATATTAGCTGGATAGATTGGGGTATTGTGCAAATGGCTTCGCCTCGACCCATACGTTTCGTCATGATTCGTAATATTTATGAACGTTGGTATTTAAAATGGTTTCTCGATATTTTTAATGTAATACCGGTTTCGACTGGTGCTAGTAAAGGTGCACTGCAAGAAATTAACAATAGCTTGAATAACGGTGATGTTGTTTGTTTGTTTCCTGAAGGCACTATTAGTCGTACGGGGCAGTTAGCTGAGTTTCAACGCGGTTATGAAAAAGCAGCAGAAGATGCGAATGCAGTGATATTACCTTTTTACATTCGCGGTTTGTGGGGAAGCTGGTTTTCTCGTTCAAGTGAAAAATTAAAGAATATTCGCAGCACGGGAATTAAACAGGACATTATTGTTTCTTTCGGTGAGCAATTGCCGATTGAGACAACACCGGAAAATTTAAAGAAACGCATTTTCGATTTATCGATTGATTCATGGGAACACTACACCAGTAATTTGCCAACGATTGGTTCAGCATTCATTGATACAGCAAAACGTAACGGTGATGAATTATCGGTTGCCGATTCAATTGCTGGTTCATTGAATGGTAATAAGTTTTTAACAGCTACCATT
>JBFIIJ010000158.1:0-5873 GCA_041601315.1 Gammaproteobacteria bacterium | reverse complement strand
TTAATACAGATGACTCCTTAGTGCCCAAAGTAAGCGCAGCTTGTGCGATTAAACTGGCTTCGCTACCCGATGCACCGGAAATAGGTCTACCGGTAATCAAATAAGAAAGTGTATCGGCTTCTGATTTAGCCGGTTCAGAAAACAGTTTCAATTTTGGTTGGCGGACATCCCCGCTAATACTTACACCGGCCTTAACATCCAGTTTCGGTCGATAGGCACGAAGGCTAATACCCGGATTATCCAATGGTCCTGCGAATAATATTCGTCCACTTTCAATCACAAGATTCTGTCCGTAAGCCTGATAACTACCGTCAGCTAATATTACCTGTCCCTCTCCACGCGGTTGATATACACCTACCGGTTTTATGATTTTGATATCGCCGCTTAAACGGGTATCCAGTCCAAAACCTTCAATATGTATATCGGGTTTTAAAAATACATTCACATCAAGATCGATATGATTTTTTATAAAATCATCCTCACCGATACCGTTTGTCACTTCAATCGCATCTGGCTTTTTAGATTGTATAACGACAACATCAGGTGAGATTGAGACTGCTGATTCTGGCAGTGAACTAATTAACATATCCAATAGCGGAACCGTTATCTGCCCTCTTATATAATGTAATTCTTTTGTTCCTGACAATTTTATATCGGGAGAAACATCCATTGTCACATCAGCTGTACGTATGACAGGAAAATTTTCACCTATAATATTAAAATCATACGGGTAGTTTTTCTCAGCAAGTAAACTAACAGAACCACTCATCAATATTTCTTTATCTTTACTGGCAAAGCTTGAGTTCACCTGAAGTTGATTGATTGCATCGTCTGACTGAATTTGTCCTTTTATTTTATCCAGACTCAAACCAATCGGTAATATATTCAATAAACCTTCATCTAAAGAAAATGTACCGTCTATTTCTGGTTGTTTAAGCGTGCCCCCGGCAACCATATCTGCCTGAAACTTGCCATATGAACCATTTAAAGTCGGTTCAATATTTTGTAACCATTCAATATTGTCGAGAACTAAACTCAGCTTCCCTTGAAGTGGACGATCACCTTTGTCCTGGATTGAACCTGTCAAAGAGATATCAAAATAATTTTTTGATATTAAATTCATAGACAGTTCGTGAATATTGTTATCTGCATTTAACTTAAATGAAGCAACATCAATATCTATGTATTCAGGTTCATCATCATAACCTGTCCCAATACTGGTATTGCTACCTTCAAGCCCCGCTATCAAGTCCCAGCTATCATTTATCAAATTGAACTTAACATTACCTGATACATCACCTTTCAATAACATGGTCTCCGGTAGCATCGGCTCGATAAACTTTAGAGGTAAACGATTAACGTCAATATCACCTCTGATGTCACCATCTGTCTTACTTGTTAGCGAAACACAAAGATGCGCTGTGTTTTGAGACAAGCAGCTCTTTTCTAAATCAAAAATATTATTCTGAACTTGCCATGAATAATTTGATGGACTGGACAACTGCCAAAACCCGGCATCTTTATTAGTCAAATCGAGTCGCGCAAACTGTCCTGACCAAAGCCCGTTATTTAATCCCGCATTCACAAGTGCATTAATATTCAACTCTGAACCTGAAGCGACTATTTCAAACTGATGTGATTCAGTAAGCCCCTGACCATCAATCAAGACATCATCAAACACATAATCCTGATAACGTAATGAGGATACATTTAGTTTGATAGAAGAATGTTGTTGCGGACGCAGATCAATATTTGAATCAGCACTAAACGAGGCAATACGGATATTATTAATGAATATATTCTTGCCTTTTAATTTGCCTTCAACATTCGGTGTATCAATGTTACCGCTAATATCCAGACGGCCTATAATTTCTCCAGCAAGTTCAGAAGAGAACAAAGATAAATCCTGAATAGACAAGTCAATAAAGCCACTTAATAATTGATCCAGCGTAAGCTTTAAAGCAATCGCGTTTTTACCCGAATTAAGATTCAATTTTTCTATACTAAAAACGTCATCCGCGTAGGCAAGCTGTGCAGCGCCTGTTAATGGGAAGCCTCGCCATTTTCCTGAAAGCGAACTCATATTAACTTCTGTCGAGAAACCCTTTTCTGTTTCTGAAAGAGTAACATTCGCATCCAGATCTAATTGACTCACCAGATCCGGATTAATCACGCCAATATTTAAGTGATGTCCTTTTAGAATGAATTTTCCATTAACCTTATCCTTAAGTTCTAATGCGCCACTTGCTTCGAGCTTGCCATCTAGAACATCAATATCAAGTAACTCTAACGTTAAAATAGAATCATTCCATTGTCCTGCTAGATCAAGATTAATTGAACCAAGTTGTTCCGATTGAAAATCAGTATTCGCATTTATCTTTATTGAATCTTTTTCTGAACGAACTGCAAAATCGATAACACCAATGGAACCGATATAATCTTGAATACTTTCCGGTACTGACATTTTCAGTGTGCCGTTTAATTTTCCGTCAGGATGCTCTGCTGATAGATTAATCTCGCCATTTGCAGAAACTATATCGTAAGCTTTTTGTTCCACACTGCTTTTATCACTTAGAAGATATTCTGTTTCCAAAGAAACTGCCAATGCATCCAATTTACCCTTAGCATTTAAAAATCCGGCATGAAACTTAAGTAACTCAGTTTCTGACACAGGAACTTTAATGTCATCCCATTGCATCGCCAGATCAAGAGACTCTGTCGCAAAGTTCACTTTACCTTTCAAATTAATCAAGGCAGGTTCTTGTAATTCATGATCGATATGCAAAATTTCATCGGCATATTCAATATCACCTATTCCCTTTAAAGATAAAAATACATTCTCTGCAATGTCGGGAACACTTTGCCAATTTACATTTATAGTAAACCTGTCGTGCTCAGCTCCGGGAACAACAGCATTTGTTTCCAGTTTAAATGCAAAGCCTTCACCGGAAACCAGTTGCGCATGACTACTAACTGTTCCGGAAACTTGGTCCATATCGCCATTAATATTAAATACAATAGGCGCATCAAAACGAATGTCTTCGAAATAATTTTCAATCAACTTTTCGTTAATTTCACCATTTAATTCCGCATGATAAGGCTGGTCTTTTAGATTTATGTTGCCGTTTAACTTCGCATCAACAAATGAATCTAATTCAAGCGACACAGCAACATTATTTTGCTGACCTTTAAGTGTTAAGACTGCTTGACCCGATTCTTGTTGTAATTCACCTTTCCAATTTATTGTCGCATCTATTTCTGCCAACCTTTTATTTCTTAATGCAAAATAACCAGAAAGAGTTTGCTGATCGCTAATTAATTCATTCAGTTGAAGATTCAATCCGCTTTCATCAATGGTCAATGATGAATTTATCTGTTGAATTTTTTGTTCAACATCATCAATTATCACTCGACTGTTTTTTATATCTAATTCATCAATAATAACGGCAAGCGGTATTGACGGAAGTTCTATTTCCGGAAACTCAATAGGCTTGTTCGAATCATCGCTTATACTCGTATATTGATACGTTAAATCTTCCAAAACGATACGATTGATCTGTGCTTTATGAGAAAACAATAAATAAGGTGTCCAATCAAATACCAGCTTACCCAGAGTCACTTCGTTTCCTTCTTTATCTTTATAGTGTAAGCCACTTAAATAAAGCGTATCGATCAAGCGACCTTCAATGGTTTCTATCGTTATTGGAATATCATTTGTTTTAACTAACCAATTAACGAACCAGCGCGAACTGAATTGTGTTGTAGAAATACCGCCAAGCAAAGCAATAAAACTGAAAGCAACGAAAACAACAAATAATATAAACCGAACAAATCTATTCTTCATTACAAGTCCGGTCCGATTCTAAAATGTAATTTAAGCAATGTATCATCATCATCCAAAGGATGAGCAACATCCAGACGTACTGGACCAACCGGTGAACGCCAACGTAAACCAAGTCCAACACCGGTTTTCAAACCAGTACTTCTACCTGGACCACCGAAAGCATTACCACTATCAACAAATGTTGCAACTCCCCATTTATCTGTAAAATATTTTTCAACCTCAAAACTCATCACACCAAGATGCTGTCCACCAATTACATGACCTGTTGCGTTGACTGGTCCGAGCTCCTGAAAGTCATATCCACGAATACTATTATCGCCACCGGTAAAGAAACGTTCGGAAGGCGGTAAGGCACGAAAATCATCAACCCAGGTTGCGCCAAGTTCACCGCGAACAAAAGCACGAATGTCATACGGTAATGCACGTAAATAACGTGCACTGAAATTACCGCGTAAAAAATTAGTGTCCGAAATTATCGCGTCAGTCGCACCACGTACTTCTAAACTCAAATCAAGACCATGTTTAGTATAGCTTTCATCATCGACTAAACGTCGACTCCAGCGCACGCCCGGAATAAGAAACGTCGCGATACCTTTTTCGTCACCTATTTCGAAGTCATCGCGCGAAAGTGAAACAAAATGGTTTTCCATAATGCCCCAGAAACGACGCTTACTTTCGTTAACAACAAGGTCTGCCGACAAGGTATCGTAAGTATCAAAAGACTGTTGTCGAAAACCGGTTGAAATTTGTAACCATTCATTAGAAGGATGTCTTCGCGGCACTTGATAGTTTGCCGATACACCCAGTTCACTTTGTGATATTTTTGTATCCGCGCCAAGACGGTGTCCACGAGGGTTCCACCAACGATTGGTATAACCCAGTTTCGATCGCAAACCTTCATCGGTGGCAAAACCCATAGACGCTTCAAAATGATGACGATCACTCGGATGCACTACGGCATCAACAGGAATTGTATGGTCTTCACTATTAGATAAACGCGGACGCGCTTCAACACTTTTAAAATAATCGCTTGCTAGTAATCTGTCTTGAATATCGATAACTTGAAACGCGCTGTAATCACTACCTTCCTGTGCTTCGATTAAACGATGAATAAAAGAATCATGTAAAAATTCCGGCTCCTGTTTAACAGTCACCTTACCCAACTTGTAACGATCACCACTATTATATTGAAGCAAAACTCGCGCTTCGTATTTTTCCATGTCTACCGTTAATCGCGTATCGGTAAATCGTCCATCAAGATAACCTAATTCAACAGCAACAGACTCAATAGTAGTTTTTGTATCACTATAGTGCTCGTGATTTAAAGGTTCCCCTTGCTTGATAGCGACATCGCTCGTTAACTTTTGAAACTCAAGATCTGATTTAGCCATACCTTCAATAACTATCTCGACCTGGGCAACAGACATTTGCCGTCCTGCTTCAACCGTAAACGTTGCCTGCGGGCATTCCGGTGTTTCGGAATAACTAATATTGATTTTTGCTTCATAAAGTCCGAAAGCCTGTAATGCACTTTGAGCTTCAAGCAAGGTTTTCTTATTGCGACGTTTTAAAAGTTTAACGGATGTCGTACAACGATTTTGGGATATACCCACATGCGCACGAATGTTATCCGCTACGGCATCATCGACACCGACCACATCGACAATAACAGTAGGTTCTTCGACAACTTCTTCGCCATTTTTAGCCTGGTCTTCACCAAAAAACGGGATATAGGAGCAAGCAGTAAGAAACGATAAAAAAAATACAATAAGAGAAAGTCTAGGCATGTAATATCAGACTACATAAAGGAAGAATAATTTCGAAGATATATTAAGTATTATCAGAGTCGCTATTATACATTTTTTGAGTGAACTGTTCTTTTGCAAATTTTTGCAAGTCAGATACTTTATCTGCTTTGTCAAGAATTTCTACGCGTAGAATTTGTTCAATATGCTAAAATTTTTATTTAAAAATAATATTCCTCATATTTTCAAATATTTTGGGTATTAAATGCTAAAAAGAGAAGAAC
>JBFIIJ010000157.1:0-5882 GCA_041601315.1 Gammaproteobacteria bacterium | reverse complement strand
ATTTACCAGCAGCGGCATCGCCAGCAGCATATGACATAGCAGGTAAACTGCTTATCAGAGCCAGTAGCACTATAGATTTAACGTTTATCATTTTTACTTCCTCCTCTTTATTAATTAAATTAATGATGTAAAAACTTATGTAGTCTTGCATCTTTTGTACTGAAATGATTTACAAACCAATCTTTCAAACGTTTACCAAAAGCTTCTTCGTTAAGTATAGATCCCTCTTCATATTCATCCATAATATCTCTAATGCTGTCTAATAGTTGTTCATGTTCTTCTTTATGAACTTCATATTCATCATATTTCAGTTCTCGCATTTCTTTTTCTTCCAGTGCAAAATGCGCTGAAATTTTTTCGAATATTTCTCCGAGAGAACCTAAAACAGCTAAAGAAGAACCTTCTTCTTTCGCGTCATTATAAGATTCATTGATCAATTCAATTAATTCCTGATGTTCAAAATCGACTTCATCTATACCGATTTTAAAATTATCCTGCCATTCTATTAATGTCACTGTATTCATCTCACTTAAAAATAAAACCACCCAAGTCTTTTCTAAAATCTATAACGAAAAGTTCTTTAGGTTTAATATTAATTGAAGTGTCACTTTCATAATCAAAGCCCTCTTCCCGTCTACTATCTCTTAGTTTTGCAATTAAGTGGTGTTGACCCGGTTTGACTGTAATTCTTTCATAGATAGAAGCGGAACCGTCTTTTGACAGACCTGTTGGACTATACGATTTACTTAATAAATTTTTATCATCCAGCATAACTTCAACATAGACCGGTACCCGCTCGCGCTTACAGTCCATCGGGCGTCGCATATTAGGTGCCAAAGCAGCTATTTCTTCCGGTGTAAAACGTCGACACTCTTCCTTACGTTCACTGGCATGACTAAAACTGACCATAATTAATGCCATTTCCGGATCATGATAAGTATAACTTGGTGAATTCGAGAAATACCCAAGTCCTATCGCGAAGAACGCGAAGAAAACAATCTGTCCAAATATAAAATGTAACTTAGGCATCGATTTTCTCACTATTTTTGTCTGGTTCAATCTGCGCTGATTCAAGTTTATTCAAACGCAGACGAAATGCCGCTAACTCTTTGAAAAACTCTTTTCGTCGAGTCATGCCTGCCCAATATCTGCCAATTCGATCTTGATTTACCCTTTTACGTATACGAGGATCACGTTCGCCTGCCAGACGTGCATCAGTCCATTTTATACCTAGACGAAAACTACAATCGCCATCGCGACATCCTGTTAGAAAAACACCATCAGCCAGTTTTTTCGATAACACGAAGTCAATAAAAGAAGGAGGCAACATACCGATACATGGCATTGTAACAACACCCACTTTTTCATCAGCTACTTCTGCCGGATTCAGACTGTTATCGCAACCATAAACAATAACGCGATCATCACCCGTCAGCTTACTTGATGCTGCCATCGTCTTCTCTCTAAGTTCTTTAATTTTATCTTCAGGTAATTCTATACCCGGAGATAATTCAGACTTTGTCCTAAAAGGTGTCGCTGTTGGACAAGCACCAACACAAATACCACAACTAACACAATGACTCGCATCAACAACGGCTTCCTGTTTATAGGCACTACCATCGCTACGGGGTTCCATGCTAATGGCACTAAAAGGACAATCTGCAGCGCATCGACTACAACCATTGCAATTATCAAGATGGACGACTGCGACAGGGACACGTTTACCTGGTGGCATCCATGGCACTAGCATTAATAATAGTGTTGCACCGATAAGCGATATCCAGATGGTTAGCCCGGAGACATTATTCATGATTGGATAAATTGGCATATAAAACCAATCCAGATTGATAGTGCTAGGAACGATACCTAAATCAGCAGGTGCCTGACTGAATGCCGGTTTTACAAAAGAAAGTACCAATAACATGCTAAACGTAGCAATTGCGAGTTCCTTAGGTGGGTTAACTTTAGGAGTCGCATGTCTTTGTATATGGATCCACATAACAAACAAAAGGAATAACGGAACGGCAATATGCACAAAAACCATTAAAGTAAAAAAGCGACCGCTCAGATTTGAATCAGTCAGAAAATTACGCGCGATAGATTCGCCAAATATAGGCAATGCGTCTAGTAATTCGGCCGTAGTTATGGCGATGTATTGAGCAAGTTGATCCCAAACCATCCAGTATCCGGAAATACCTGCGATAAAGACTAACCAGAGCATAGGCACACCAGTAAACCATGCAAACCAACGCGGACTTCGAAATCGATCCATGGAGAACTCGCGTAAAAGATGCACCATCATCATTACGACCAATGCATCGGAGGCATAACGATGCAAACTACGCATGATGCCACCGGCATACCACTGTTCATGAGTCAGGTAATGCAAAGATTGATAAGCCTGTGTAACACCCGTATCAAAAAAGACATACAGATAAATACCACTGACAACAACAATCCAGTAATAAAACCAACCAAGTGCACCTAGTTGGTAAAATGGATTCCATTTAGCGCCGAAAATAACATCAAACCAATCTTCTACATATTCGAAGCCTGTTCTTAATATTTTTTTCAGTGCTACCACGTTTCAGGATGCTCCCTTGATATTATTCCGAAGCCATTCACGAAGTATAAATACCGCTATCGCACCCAGTATTAAAATACCCATAGTGATGCCAATGAAGATCGAATAATCAAATTCGTAACGACCGCTGTGTGGATCATATATCGTACAGAATAAACGAATATTATTTATCCACCCATCCACAATATTTGACTCAGTACGCTTTCCAAAAACAAGTTCTTTTAATGGCTCAACCAAAAGAGGTGAATCATATTTCACACCATAAATTTGTCGGTAAACTTTTCCTTCACCATCTAATAAGGTTGTTTGTGATAAATGGTCGAAACCTTTAGGTGATTTGAAAAATATAAACCCTACATTATTTGCAAGTTTCTCAATCGTATCTTTATCGGTGCTAAGAAAATCCCAATTCAATAAATCAATATTTCGTTCACGTGCATAAAGACGCATACGCTCCGGCGTATCCTCAGCAGTATCGAAACCGATTGTGACGACAGAAAAACTATCATCACCTAAAGCTTCACGTGCAATATCCACAACATGAGCAAGAGAGTTAGTTAATGTCGGGCAAATATGATGGCAACTGGTGTAGATTAAACTAATGACAAGTGGCTTTCCTCGATATTGCACAATATCGATTTCGTTTTTATCTTGATTGATAAACTTATAACTACCGATTGTCCGACCTATTGCCGCCTGACTAAATTCAAACGCTTTTTCTTTATTGTATTTATCAGGTGTATGGCTATCGTGATCTACTGAATGGACATCAATTGAAAAGAACAATAAAAAAATTAAACCAATTATTGTTATAAATGAATTATTGATTATTTTTTTATCAAAACACTCTGCACTAATTAAATTAATCGACATAATTTCCGCATGAATTAAGTCACCATTACATCCGGAGAGTAATAATGAAACCTGCAAGCCCAGACAACCTGAGCTTGCAGACAGAAACTACCTCTTTATTTAAACAAATCATAACAATGACTATTTTTACTTAGCGAAGTGGCCAAACTTCAGCCAGATATTTCCAGTTCACATAGTAGTAAAGTACAAAGGTTATGAAAAAGACAGCGACCAATACAAGTGTTCCTGGCACAGACGGATGCTCTTCGCTACCGTATTTACTAAGAACTTCTGCATCCGCAGGATCAGCAACTGGTTTTTCAGCGCCATCAACAATTTTCTTACCAAAAAATATTGATCCAACTGCGACAAGAATAAACATTGCCCCGCCAAGACCAGCTAATAACGCACTCATCCCATTCAAGCCCATTAGCAAGTTTGCAACGCCTGGAAAATCATAAGGAAGAATGGCTTCCGCCTGAGAGATATCCCAATGACGCCGTGGAACGCCCATCGTCCCTGCTCCCATCATGAAAAGTGATATACCAGTTACACCTAATCCAAAGACATAAGGTTGTGCTTTTGCCATTTTAGGAAACATTATTTCACGTCTAAATATGAGCGGAATCAACAAATAAGTCACTGCCATGAAAGCTAACGTGGTTCCGGCAACGACAGTTGCATGAAAATGACCGGGAACATAAATGGTGTTATGAATAATCAGATTGATTTGTTCTACACCCATAACAACACCGGATATTCCACCTAAAAATCCAAACAGTATCAAGGAAATAAACATTCCTGAAAATGCAGGATTACCCCAAGGTGCTTTACGTAACCATTCAAACAAACCATTGGTATAGCCTTTTTTGCGTTGTGCCGCTTCAATAGAACCTGGCACCGTTAAGCCGTGAATCATACTACCGAGTACAGCCAGATAAATGGCATAACTGGTATTGAATATTTTCCACTCTGAACTGATACCTGGGTCAACGAGTAAATGATGCGCACTCGCTAATTGAAGGAACAGGATATAGAGTAAGAATGCACCTCGACTTACTTTTTCTGATAACGGTTTCGCACCTAAGGTTACTGCTGCAATTAAATACCAGATAGAGATATGTGCAGCGACGTTGATTTGTTGCGATGAATGGCCAAACGCCCACCATATAGTTCGATACATCAAGGTATCAATATGATTGACATAGCCTATGGACCATAGAAAAGTAGGGACGAGAATAATGGCACCAGATGCAATCGTAAACACCGCGATGATGGCTGCGACCGTTGCACCAAACGTCACTAAAGGTACCGAGCCTTCGTAGGTATTTTCGTTCTTAGCAACAACCAATGTGCCAAAAAAGACAAACGTTCCTATCAAAGCACCGACTGCGAACAGGATGACTCCCACATAGAAACTAGGCGCAGCCATTAATGGGACATAAGATGTGAACATCACGCTCGAATCACCTTGTAGCACAGCAATATTAGTAATAATTGCTCCAATTAACATCAAGGCAAAACCAGCCCAAGCCCATCTTGGTGTCGCCAAGCGACATCCCAATAGAACTGCTGAGGCAAAATACATTACCGCCATTTCAAAGAAAATAATCCAGACCACAAGGAGATTAATTCCATGTGCTGTCAATGCGAGATAAAACCAATCTGCTGGTAATAAGTGAACTGCTTTCCAGCGAGTCAACGCCACCATTATCCCAAAAAGCCCACCAACAAGAAGGAAGACTACTGCTACGACAGCATTCGCTTTAATTAGATCTTCAGCTGATTTATATACACGTAGTCCTGTTGTTTGGCATGTTCTGTATTGTTCATTAATTGCCATTTCTTATGCTCCCCCGTTATCGACTACGTACATTCTGCCAAGCATAGTGTGATGTCCAATACCGCAATATTCATTACACACTATCCCAAACTCACCGGTTGTTGTTGGTGTTATTGTTATAACCATTTCGTAGTCAGGGTGAATTTGTAAATTAATATTTACTGGCTGTAATGAGAAACCATGCATCCAATCCAGAGAAGAAAGATGCAATCGATATGATTGACCTTTTTCCAGCTCAAGAATCGGCCACCACTGCCAGAGTCGAGCAATCATATAAATGTCTTCGCCTGCAGGAGGACGAACAACCGGATAGCCTGATTCTTCACGCACCTGATATTTTTCGACCATAGCTTCCGTCTTTTCAGTAAATTGTTCAGCTGTGATGCGATATGCCTCATTGGAAAGGTTTTGTTCTCCATAGGCATGCCAATAGATCATCATGAAAAACATTATCAATCCCCAGACAAATGCGATAATGACCCAAACAAGCTCTGACTTTGGAATAGATTCATTCCACCAAAGTTTATTTGTTGGAGGGGTAACCGACATAATGGAATCTCCTTAGAATTGTTATTTAGCTACCGGAATAGTGACGATTTCCAT
>JBFIIJ010000156.1:0-5888 GCA_041601315.1 Gammaproteobacteria bacterium | reverse complement strand
TAGATGCCAATGCGCAGGTAGATGAAACTTTAGCAGTTATCTTGAAGAACAAAGACTGGAGTCAACGTTTCAAGTTACTCAAGGATGATAATTCCGAACAAGCGCAATTCGTTTATAGAATGATGCTGGATCTGTTTCACTACTGTTGTGTCCATCTAAATGATATCGCTAATAGTGCCTCTGATGTTGATTTGGCAATACGCTGGGGTTTTGGTTGGGATCAAGGTCCATTTGAGATCATGCAAGCGATAGGATGGGCCGATGTGGTTGCCGCAATTGAAAAACACATCAACACGGATCGGGCCATGAGTAAAAGTGACCTACCAGCATGGTGTAAGACTTTAAGTGAAGTTCATCATGCCGATGGTTCCTGGTCGCCAGAACAGAAAAAATATCTACCTTTACGTGATAACCCGGTCTATAAACGACAAGTTTTACGTGAAAATGTTGTACCGTTAAAGACAGAATTAGGTAATACGATTTTTGAAAATGACTCTGCACGATTGTGGAGTCAGAATGATGATATCGCCATCTTATCTTTCAAGACCAAGATGCATGCTATTAATGAAGCTGTGTTAGATAGTGTTTTGCAAGCTTGTGATGAGGCTGATAAAAACCATGCTGCATTGGTGTTATGGCATCCAGCCGCACCATTTGCAGTTGGTGCAGATTTGACTCAGGTTGGTGCCGAACTTAAGGCAGGAAATGTTGCTGCAGTCGATGCCATCGTTGCCAAGTTTCAGCAGGCTAGCATGGCACTCAAACATTGTCGCGTTCCAACCGTTGCTGCCGTACAAGGTATGGCTCTTGGTGGTGGTTGTGAATTCCAGATGCATTGTAATTTAACCGTTGCAGCGATGGAGTCGTATATCGGATTAGTAGAGGCGGGCGTGGGTTTATTGCCTGCTGGTGGCGGTTTAAAAGAATTGACTCTCAACGCTACGGCTAATGCAAAAGGTGGTGATCTGTTTCCTCATATACAAGCGGCATTTGAATTAACAGCAATGGCCAAGGTTTCAGCTAGTGCCCTGGATGCAAAACAGCTTGGATTGTTATCAACACAAGATGTCATTGTCGCAAATCAACATGAAATTTTACACGTTGCTAAACATCACGCCCGCGCTCTGGCAGAAAGCGGTGAGAGACCACAACGTCAAGATAAACCGGTCAAAGTTACTGGTAAGACTGGTAAAGCTACTTTAATGATGCTTGCCACCAATATGCTAGAAGGACATTTCATCTCCAAACATGATTATAAAATTGCCGAGGGAATAGCCACGGTCTTGAGCGGTGGTGATGTAGAAAGCGGTTCCATGGTGAGTCAGGATTGGCTACTCAAACTGGAACGAGAACATTTTGTTGAATTGATCCAGACGGGAAAAACCCAGCAGCGGATCATGCATACTTTAAAAACTGGCAAACCGCTGCGTAATTAATACGAGGAATTAAATTGTGAGTCAGACTTTACAAGACGCTTATATTGTTGAGGCTTTTAGAACGCCGGTTGCGAAATACAATGGTAAGTTTAAACATATTCGTCCAGATGATCTCCTTGCTCATGCCCTCAAGGGTGTCGTTGCAAATAAGCCTGAGCTAAAAGATCGGGTTGCCGATGTGATCATCGGCTGTGCGATGCCAGAGGGAGAACAGGGCATGAATGTCGCTCGTATCGCGACTCTTCTCGCTGGTTTTCCGGATCATGTTCCTGCGATGACGATTAATCGCTTTTGTTCCTCAGGATCTCAGGCTGTGGCCTTGGCTGCTGATCGTATTCGTGTCGGTGAGGCTGATGTGATGATAGCTGGTGGTACAGAATCGATGACTATGATTCCTATGATGGGCAATAAGGTCGCGTTAAACCCCAAGGTCTTTGAAGATGACAATATTGCTATCGCCTATGGCATGGGAATTACAGCAGAAAAGGTAGCCGAGCAATGGAAGATAAGTCGTGAAGATCAGGATTTGTTCGCTGTTGAATCTCATCGCCGTGCGCTGGCTGTGACAGAGGCAGGCTATTTCAATGATGAAATTCTGGAATACAACGTAAATCTTTCTTTTCTAAAACCAGGACAATTAGAAACCGTTCAACAGGAATATACAGTTACACATGATGAAGGCCCACGACCCGGTTCGACAGCAGAAGCATTGGCAAAATTAAGAACGGTCTTTCGTGCCGACGGTTCGGTAACTGCAGGAAATTCATCACAGATGTCAGATGGTGCCGGTGCAGTGTTATTGGTAAGTGAAAAAATATTGAAAGAATACAATCTCGAACCCATGGGCAGGTTCATCGCTTCATCTGTTGCTGGAGTTCCTGCTGAAATTATGGGGATCGGTCCGAAAGAAGCGATACCGATGTGTTTAAAACAGGCCGGGTTGAAACAGGATCAATTAGACTGGATAGAACTTAACGAGGCCTTTGCTGCTCAGGCGTTAGCGGTATGTAATGAATTGAAATTGGATAGAGACAAGGTAAACCCTAATGGTGGTGCTATTGCATTAGGACATCCATTAGGTGCAACTGGTGCTATCCGAACAGCAACGCTGATGCATGGTCTGAAGCGAACTAAAGGTAAATACGGCATGGTAAGCATGTGTATTGGTACTGGTATGGGCTTTGCTATGATTTGCGAGTCTTTTTAGTAAATTATTATCATGGTGCGTAATTTTTCCAATTGGATATTGCATACCATTAGACGGGTAATCAATAGCTTATTTGGTAATTCAAATGTTGTAATAGCAGAAGTTAGTTCAGTATCGAAACCACCCTGGTTTACTCAATATGAAACCGGAGTTCCCGAAACTATAAATCTCGATGGATATGATTCACTTTGCGATATATTTAATTCCTCATGTAATCAGTTTTCAGATCGTACTGCGTACTCAAATATGGGAATCAAACTTAGTTATGCTGAAATTGATGAACTTAGTAAACAGTTCGCAGCCTGGCTCCAAAATGAATTAAATTTACAAAAGGGGGATCGTGTCGCATTAATGTTGCCGAATGTACTGCAATACCCGGTTGCGTTGTTTGGTGTTTTGCGTGCGGGTGGTATCGTCGTTAATGTGAACCCTATGTATAGCCCAAGGGAACTGGAGTATCAGCTTAATGACTCTGGTGCTATAGCAATTATCATTTTAGAAAACTTTGCTCATACGCTTGAAAAAGTGATTGATAAGGTCAAGTTGGATCAAGTTATTGTTACGTCGCTTGGCGATCTCTTCCCGTTCCCCAAGTCAAAAGTCATTAATTTTATGGTGAGTAATGTGAAACGCATGGTGCCAAAATGGCATCTGGATAAATATATACGCTTCAAAAAATTATTATCAAAAGGTAAACAACTGACGTTTAACCCTGTTGAGTTACAGCTCGAAGACATTGCCTTTCTGCAATACACCGGTGGCACAACGGGTGTTTCAAAAGGTGTGATGCTAAGCCATAAAAATATGATTGCCAATATCATGCAATGCTCCTCATGGGCAAGTCCAACATTAGATGATGAACCAGTTATTACAATTGCTGCTTTGCCCCTGTACCACATCTTTGCCCTGACCCTGGCGTTTTTTATGCCTATGAAACATGGGCAGGAAGTTATGTTGATTACCAATCCGAGAGATTTTCGCGGCTTTGTAAATCTGATTAAAAATGCCAGGTTTACGACCATGGTCGGTGTAAACACGTTATTTAATGCTATGTTAAATACTGAAGGCTTTAATGATGTTGATTTCTCTAATCTTAAAATGACCATTGGCGGTGGTATGGCAGTGACTAAGAACGTGGCTCAACGTTGGCGAGAAGTTACTGGTTGTCATATTACCCAAGGTTATGGATTAACGGAGACCAGTCCGATGGTAACTGCTAATCCCTTACATATACAAGAATTCAATGGTTCAATTGGTGTCCCGGTTCCTAGTACCGAAATAACAATTATGGATGATGCTGGTAATCAATTAGCCGTTGATGAAGTTGGTGAAATATGTATCCGTGGTCCACAGGTGATGAAAGGTTATTGGCAAAGAGCGGATGAAACTGAAAAGGTGTTTTTTGAAGGCGACTGGTTCAGGAGTGGAGATATAGGTCGAATGGATGAACAGGGTTATGTTTATCTAGCAGATAGAAAAAAAGATATGATTTTGGTATCCGGTTTTAATGTCTATCCAAATGAAGTTGAAGATGCCTTGACTTTACATGCTGAGATCATAGAGGCGGCTGTTGTCGGCATGCCACATGATGAAAAAGGCGAAGTTGTTAAGGCCTATATTGTTCGTAGTTCAAAGACGCTGAGTGAAGAGGCTATTCTGCAGCATTGTCGTGAGCAACTGGCCGGTTATAAGATCCCAAAACATATAGAATTTCGTTCAGAACTTCCCAAGTCCAATGTTGGTAAGATTTTGCGTAGGGCATTAAGAGATGAAATAGAACCTAGCACTGCGGATAATCTTAACTCTAAATCAGAGTGAAAGAGCAAGTTAAAAAAATGTTCTTACTTCTTTTCAATCGATGCTTGCTCACAAAACTCATATTTAGATGGTGCCCTGAAGAGGATTCGAACCTCTGGCCTTCCCCTTAGGAGGGGGACGCTCTATCCAACTGAGCTACCAGGGCAATGACTAAAAACAATAACTTACAAAGTTAGCGGTGTCTAGGTAGAAAATAACCAGGGTAGTCAAAAGTGAGCATATTCATTATCTTCATTTGAAATAAATGTTTAGTTTAATTATTTAATATAGCCATATGTTTAATCATAAAAAATATTTTGATAAGCATCCCCGTATTTGGCACGGAAGAACTAACTCTTTAGTAGTATAAGTGATCGGTTACAAATATTGTCAAGGTGTAGGTGGTTCAGTAAATTCGTACATTTCGAGGGGTGTTAATATACATTTATCAACGAGGAATTTACATGCGAAAACAACGAAGAAGTTTTACAGCAGCATTTAAACGAGAATCAGCTAGTCTTGTAATAGAGCAAGGTTATAGCATCAATGACGCCAGTTTGGCCGTGGGTGTAGGCGAAAAGTATTTATCGTTTAGCGAAGAAAGAATCGATAATTGTCGGTAATAAGCCAAAACGAAAATTTAATGTGCCCGCTGCTAATCAAGTTTGGTGTGGTGAAGTAACCTATGTTTGGTCTGGTCGGTGCTGGCTTTACTTAGCGGTGGTGTTAGGTGGTTATAAGCGTCGTGTTCTTGGTTGAACTAGTTCCAATAATCCGGATACATCAAACAATAAAAGCGTTACGAATGGCATATGAATCGAGAGGCTGTCCAGAACAGATTTTGTTTCATTCCGGTCAAGTTTGTCATTACACCAGTTGTGCATTTAGACAACAATTGTGGCGGTCGTTGGCTCGACCTGGCCAATGGAAGGTCCAATCAGTATTGCAGTAATGATGCCTAATGCCATGCCAATTAATACTTGCAACCACAGTCGACCACGTATTATTAATTGCAAATAATCAGCAAGACACTTAAGGGATCGAAGTGTAAAGTTTCGAGTGGATGAACTTGTTTGAGAACATTTTGCATGGACATCATTTCAATATAAAAAAATAGTTTTTTAGATTAATAAACATATCCTGCGTCTACTATTAAATACAGCAAAACAACTTTCTGATGTCATGGTGATTCCTCTTTTATAGTACTCGTGTTTTTATATTTGCGTAGTAACAATTTTTCAATCTCTACCAGAATCAATACTGAAGATGCGACTATGGTTACCCGAAGCCAGGCCTCGGCACTCATGGCTGCAGTCGCAAACATTGTTTGCATGGGACTTGTATAGGTAAAAGCCATCTGAATCACTAGCAACAAAGCAATTGCATAAAGTACATAACGGTTACCAGATAATCCTTCATACGTTAGCGCCGGTGCTAGCAGATAACGG
>JBFIIJ010000155.1:0-5901 GCA_041601315.1 Gammaproteobacteria bacterium | reverse complement strand
TAATCATGGCTTTCGGTTTATCGTGCGTTAATTCATGCAGTTCATTACCTCTGCTGGCAGCAAGAATGATTGCATGGATATTAGATTCTTGAGTAAGGTAACGTTTTTGCGCACGGCTTAATTCATCCGCACCTTGTAATTCAAAAACATGGTCGACACTAGCAATTTTATCTTCGATATCTACTAATGATTCTGACTCAAATATATCTTTGCTTGTTTTTTCCATCGCCGCAATTGATGTACGAATCATATGGTTTGCCCAAATAACCAGATCAATGCCAGCTTTGCGAAAAGCATCAGTCGGTGTGCTGTAATATTTAGTTGGAACGATAACCAGTGGTGAACGACCTGCCCATTCTTTGGCAAATGCAAGAATCTCATCAGGCCGTGATAATTTACTATGAATTAATATGCCATCAGCGCCCGCTTGATGATAAGCCTCAGCTCGTTTAAGTGCTTCAGCTAAACCCCAACCTGCGATCAATGCTTCGATTCTGGCAATAATACAAAAATCATCATCTGCTTGACTGTCTTTGCCTGCTTTAATTTTGCCACAAAATTCTTCTATCTCGGCTAACGGTTGTTTATTGCCATCAATAAAACTATTTGTTTTTGGAAATTGTTTATCTTCAATACAAACACCGGCAATATCGCGTTGCTCCAGTTTTTTTACCAGTCGACGCATATTGTTGAAATTACCGTAACCAGTATCGCCATCAAGTAAAATAGGAATTGATGTCGCATCTGACATAAACTCAAGCATATCTACAACCTGTGTCCAACTTGCTTCATTACTATCACGCACACCAAATTGTGCAGACATGGCGAGGCCACTTCCCCAGATTCCTTTAAAGCCTGCCCGTTCAACTATACTGGCAGAAACGCCGTTATGTGCTTCGAGAATAAACTCTAATTCGTTCGACACCAGCAAGCTGCGTAGTTGTTTACACTTGCTTATTTTTTTAGGGCTAATATTGGAAATATTTTTTTGTGACATTTTTTTGTTTAATGTGTAATTGGTGAAAGCTTAGGCAGAATATCATTTTTTGCTCGATTAATGTCTTCTGGAAAATCTATTTCAATCCAGGGAACGCCAGTGACATCTTCATAACCGAACTGTTCAGGATAAGTTAATAATAGATCACGTATAGCTTCTTCATAAGGTGTTTCATTTTCGCCTTTAGATAAATAGTCATTGATTCTTCCAAGTAATGACGCGCCAATTAATTTGTTGAATTTGAAGAAGCCCACTGACTCACCTTGAACTTGAAACTCAAGATTGGCAGCCACTTTTTTTCTAAATTCATTAATTTGTCCATTTTTATCAACACAGATTTTAACGGGCTCGTCACCAGGAATAAAATCACGGTCCAGTAATAAGCAATTTTGTATTTCAGTTTTAACCAGACGGCGAATCATTTCCTGATCATAAAGGACATCAGCATCCATTAAGATAAATTCAGGTTCACTAAACAGAATTTCCTGTGCGCAATTAAGACTGATAATGCTGCCTTCAGTATATCGTTCATTATAAATGTAATTAATTGAGATGTCTGAGTCTTGCAGATGGCTCATAATCATCTCCGATTTATAACCGGTTACGATAGTGAGTTCATTAATCTGGTTCGCCAGAAGAATATCGATATGGCGTTTTAGTAAACTTTTGCCATCAAACTCCAGTAAAGATTTTGGTTTGTTTTCCGATAAACTTCCCAGTCGATTGCCAATGCCTGCGGCAAGAATAATAGCCTTCATAATGTTGTTGCTTAACCTTTTTGTATATAGATGTACCGAATAAGAACAGGTTTTGTCGTTTATTGACAACTATACGTATTTTTAAAGAACTGACAATGTCGCAGAAATTGTTTACTTATCCATTTCAGATAAGACTCAATAAATTATCAATAATATGTTTTAATTATATGCTGTAACTCATTATAAGTAGTGTATTTTAATCTATAAATGAAAATTCCAGAAAAACTTGGTAAATACGAAATAAAAGAGCAGGTCGGCCGTGGCAGCATGGGCGTTGTTTACAGAGGGCATGATCCTTTTGCTGATAGGGATGTCGCTGTAAAAGTCGCTATGTCTGACTCTTTAAATGATAAGGAATCGGGAGAACGTTATCGCAAGATGTTCTTCAACGAAGCGCATACGGCTGGAACATTAAAACACCCGAATATTGTAGAGATATTGGATGCCGGTGTTGAAGAAGAAGAAGATGGCGATCATTGTTATATCGTCATGGAACTGATTGAAGATGGTGACACGCTTAAAAGTCACTGTAATGCAAAAAATTTATTACCTTATGAATTGGTTGTCGAAATTATATTTAAATGTGCGAAAGCACTGGATTATGCGCATCGTAATGGTGTCGTTCACCGAGACATTAAACCGACTAATATCCTGATTACTAAAGCTCGAGATGTGAAAATAGCCGACTTTAGTATTGCTCATTTAATGACATCAGATACAACCAATACTATGCCAATGGGTTTTGTTGGTTCGCCACGATATATGTCGCCTGAGCAAGTACAGGAAGATCAAATAACCAATCAAACGGATTTATTTTCATTAGGCATCGTTATGTACGAATTATTAACGGGAAAACATCCTTTTGCCGCAGACAGTTTTTCTCGATTGATTCATATGATTATTAATGAAAAGCATCCACCGCTGAGTACACATCGATCTGATGTCCCCGAAATTCTTGAAAAAATTATTCACCATGCGTTACAAAAAAACCCGGAAAAAAGATACAAGATGGGTTTGAATTTTGCTGCTGACTTAAGCTTGGCTTTTGAATACCTGGAAGAACCGCAGCGTGATGTTGAAGCACAGGAAAAATTTAATGCAATACAGACCTTAAGTTTCTTTAATAACTTTCCTGAATCAGAAATATGGGAAATTATTCATGCCTGCGTTTGGCAATCATATGCAGCGGGCGATGAAATTATTGTTGAAGGTGAGATCGATGATTCGTTTTATATTATTACCTCAGGTGAAGTAGACGTTTATAAAGATGGAACGCTTATAGGTCATCTGAAATCAGGTGATTGCTTTGGAGAGATGGCGTATCTTAGTAAAGCAGAACGAACAGCAACGATTATTGCCAAGGATCGCGTTGAATTAATGAAAATTAATGCAACCTTGATTGAGCAGGTTTCTGTGGAATGTCAGTTGCACTTTAGTCGTGTGTTTATGCAGACATTAGTCAAACGCCTCTCAGATACAACGGCGATGTATGCTTCTAAATTAGAATAAGCTTAACTTTTTTGGTGAGATTTTTTGTAGAGTTCAATCAGGTTTTTTGTTGATGAGTCCATTTTCTCGTTTGTTGTTTTTGAATTAAGATCCTCAAAAACAGTTGTCGCCAGTTTTTTCCCTAATTCAATGCCCCACTGATCGAATGAATTTATATCCCATAATAAACCTTGCACAAATGTGCGATGTTCGTACATTGCTAATATTGAACCTAAAGTTGCAGGTGTTAATTCTGAATACAAAATAGTGGTGCTGGGTTTATTGCCTGCAAAATGTTTATGCGGATCGGTATTGTTTTCGCCCTGCATTAAAGCTTGAGATTGTGCGAAACAGTTCGCTATTAATAAAGTGTGATGATTTTTATCTCCTTTTTTCGTAATCGGTGCCAGAAAATCAACAGGTACCATCTGTGTGCCCTGATGTAAAAATTGAAAAAAGGCATGTTGTGAATTTGTTCCGATTGAACCCCATGTTACCGGCATGGTTTTGTAATCAATTGCATGTCCGGCTAAATTTGACGATTTACCATTACTTTCCATAAATAATTGCGATAAATAATCAGGGAAAAACCGGAGTGATTCATCGTAGGGTATAAATGCATGCGTCTGTGCATCAAAGTAATTGCTGTACCAGTAGTCAATTAATGCAAGAATAACCGGTATATTTTTTTCTATTGGTAATTGTAAGAAATGCTCATCCATTTCATGTGCGCCAGCGAGCATTGCCTTGAAGTTATCAAAACCAATAGCAAGCGCGATAGGCAAGCCAATTGCTGACCATAAAGAGAAACGGCCACCAATCCAATCCCACATCTGAAATACATTTTTTGAGTCGATACCAAATTCTTCTGTTGCTTCTAGATTGCTGGAAATCGCAATAAAATGTTTATTAATTTCCTTGCAACCGGATTCTTGCATCCATTTTTTTAATGTTTCTGCATTAACTAATGTTTCTTTTGTTGTAAATGATTTTGAAGAAACTATGAAAAGGGTTGTTTCCGGGTCAATTGTCTGTTGAAGATTATTAATCGATTGGTAATCAATATTTGAAATAAAGATAGAACGCGTTTTGCCTAGTCGATGTTCAGCTAAAGCATCAACTACCATTTTTGTACCGAGATCTGAACCGCCAATACCAATATTAACAAAAGTATCAAACGATTTATTAGTCCAACCTCTATAATTTCCACTATGAATTGCGGAAACAAACTTTTCTATTTTTTCAAGTTCGGAGTGAACTTGTTCGATGACATTAATACCATCAACGTTTAATTTTTGTGATTTATTACTTCTTAAAGCAGTATGTAGTACAGCGCGATCCTCAGTAATATTAATCTTGTCACCGTTAAACATCGCTTTAATCGATGATTCAATTTCAGATGCTTTAGCGAAATTAATAAGTAAGGCTAATGTTTCTGAAGTAATGATGTTTTTTGAATAATCAATAAAGAGTTCAGGAAACTGTAATGAAAACTTATTTCCTCTTTGTTCATCATGCATAAATAAATCACGCATATGAATATTTCGCATCGCTTGGTAATGCGCGGCTAATTGTTCGCTGATATCCTTTTTATTGATTGATGTAGACATATTTTTGTAGCTGTAGGGTATTTAATAATAGCGTGTTGATTCTAGATGGATTTGTACATCCATCCAATAGTATATTGGAATTATTACGATAAGCTAAAGCAGAAAGAATTTAGCTATATCGTAATATATTACGTGGATATGTAATTATTTAAACCAGTTTGGTTGGGTTAAGCTGTGTCTGTTATATAATGTTCCAGTTGTTCTATAATGAACTCTTTCTCGGAAATGATGTTTTTTACAACATCCATGATCGATAAAATACCAACAGGTTCACCATTTTTTACGACAGGTAAATGGCGAATATGGTTTTTTGACATGATTACCATACATTCATCTACAGTTTGAGATGGCTCAACTGTTTTAACATCTGCAGCGCTTGTCATGATTTCACTGACTTTTGTTTCTGATGAACTTCTTTTATTCAAAACTACTTTTCGAGTGTAATCTCTCTCCGAAAAAATCCCTGCTAATTTATTGTTTTCCAGAACAAGCAAAGCACCCACTTTACGCTCAGTGAGCATTCTGATGGCATCAATAACAAGCGTATCCGGTTGTACAGAAAAAATCTGGTCTGCATTACTCCTGCTATTAAGCAGCTGATTTACTGTTGTTGTCATTATTTTTATTCTCCGTTTATGCTTAGTCCTTTAACATACACAATGTGTACCAGATTTATATTATGTCTAAGTATAGTTGTCTGATTTTGAGGGTCAACAACAGTAATTTAGTGAAAATAGAAGCTTTGATTGTCGTTCCTACCTGACATTATATTTGCTATTAAAATCAATGTAGATACATTAATATCAATATAAAAATAGTAACAAGCACTTTTCGTCGCACGCATAATTTTGCTGCAGCGCACACAAGAAATAATCTTATTAGACATAGATAACTTGATTAAATGAGTAATAGTATTCCAGAAAAATTAGGTAAATATACCGTCGTCGAGGAAATTGACCGAGGCAGCATGGGTGTTGTTTATCTTGGGCACGATCCTTACATCGACCGTTCTGTTGCACTTAAGGTTGCATTCCTTGATGAATTAAAC
>JBFIIJ010000154.1:0-5910 GCA_041601315.1 Gammaproteobacteria bacterium | reverse complement strand
TTTTTTAGTTTTTCAATTAATTGATCAACATCATCAATTTGTTCAGGAATAACTTCGAGACTAAATGTAGGTTTGTTTTCTGCCAGTACTACGCCATCACGACTATAAATGAGACCTCTGATAGGCGGTATTGGTGTGATTTTTACGCGGTTAGATTTTGATAAGGTAGTAAAGTGTTCATGTTGAATTACAGTTAAATAAAACACTCTTAAAATAATCATGATGACTAGCAAAAGAATAATAAAACCAGAAAAATAGACACGTTTGGCTATTAGCGCAGACTCAAGCTCACTATCTTTTAAAGTAATTGCCTTAGTCATTTAACTTTATTAATGACCTTAGGAAATATGATACTTGCGACGCAAGTCTCTTAAAATAATAAATAGCCACGGCCACAACAACATACTTGTAATAGCTGGCATCCAGTAAGTCCAATTACGCGTACCTGTACCTATATAACCGGCAATTAACAACATTACGAGTTCATAAAATAAAAGATAAAAACATATTAATACTGCCTGTTGCGCTAAGGGATAAACTCGCATGCGTTGATAAGATTTAATTGTAAGATAGGCAAGCAAGGCCAGACCCAATGCATTTTGGCCAAGTATGGTGCTTTGTTGTACATCCAGTATGAGCCCCATAAACCAGCCTATGGCAATACCAACACGATCGGGAACAGCCATACACCAATAAATTAACACCAGAGCTACCCAGGCTGGTCGCCAATTAACCGCCCAATCCGGTAGCGGTAAAGCAGTTAACATCACTGCTACAACAAAACTTGCGACAATAAGCCAATTTCCTTGTTGAGGGTGATTAAGCGGCATCATTTTGTTGCAAGCTCCTCAGGTTCATTTTTTTCATCAACACTATTTTCAAAAGGCCATACCATTAATACTTCTCGACTTTTACTTAATTGCGCACTTGGTTTAATAGTCACTTTTGCGAATGCTTCACCAGGATCTCTTGAAATTTTTTCAATTTGTCCGACCGGATAGCCTGAAGGGAAACGACGACCTAAACCAGAAGATATGATCAGATCACCAACAAGTATGTCTGCATTATTAGGAAGATTTTCAAGTAACAGCTTATCGTTTTGTCCTGTACCAACAGCAATGGCACGCAAACCATTTCTATTAACTTGTACAGGTAAAGCATGATTAGGATCAGTAACTAAGAGAACTGTACTTGAAAACGGACCAACGTGAACGATTTGTCCCATAATGCCGGAAGCATCAACAATAGGTTGTCCATCGTATGCACCTTCACGTTGCCCTTTATTAATAGCAATTTGTCGGCGAAATGATTGCAACTCAACAGCAATTAATTCAGCAACAAGTACCTTCTCATTAAGACGAAATGAAGATTCGAGTAACTCACGTAATCGACGATTCTCAGTTTCCAAAATTTCATACCGCTGCAACTTTGAACTAAGCAATAAATGTTCGTGTTTTAAACGATCATTTTCTTCCAACAAACGATTATGAGTTACTAATGAAACCGAAACCCATTCGGTCAGTTCAATGGGTAAACTTACGACGTATTGCAGTGGGTAGACTAATGTAGATAAAGCTGAGCGAATAATTTTTAAATGGCTTTGATGATGATCAACAACCATTAAAATGATCGAAATAACAACAAACACTGCAAAACGGACATTGACCGAAGAACTTCTTTGAAACAGGGTGTTAATGTGTCACCTCCGCTCTCAGTGATTACTCCACAGCAAGGATATCTGTTCCAAATTCATCTATCATTTCCAGATAACGTCCACCGCCTCTGGCAACACAGGTTAAAGGATCTTCCGCAATAATGACGGGAAGACCTGTTTCTTCCATTAACAATCTATCCAGATCTCTTAATAAAGCTCCGCCGCCGGTTAAGACCAAACCACGTTCTGCAACATCGGAACCTAATTCAGGAGGGGTTTTTTCCAATGCATTTTTAACTGCACTAACGATACCTGATAATGGTTCCTGTAATGCTTCGAGAATTTCATTACTGTTTAAAGTAAAACTTCGAGGAATACCTTCAGCAAGATTACGACCTCTAACTTCCATTTCCTTAATTTCATTTGCAGGATAAGCACAACCTATTTCATGCTTAACTCGTTCTGCTGTTGCATCACCGATCAAACTGCCATAATTTCGACGTACATAACTGATGATGGCTTCGTCAAAACGATCACCGCCAATTCGAACAGAATCCGAATAAACAATGCCATTCAAAGAAATAACCGCGACTTCAGTTGTACCACCACCAATATCTAAAACCATTGATCCGCGTGCATCGCTTACCGGCATCCCGGCACCAATTGCAGCAGCCATTGGTTCTTCAATTAAATGTACTGTTCTTGCACCAGCACCACTAGCGGATTCACGAATTGCTCGTCGTTCAACCTGCGTTGAACCACAAGGAACACAAACCAGAACTCGAGGACTTGGTCTGAATAAAGTAGACCCATGGGCTTGACGAATAAAGTGTTGCAACATTTTTTCAGTAATTGTGAAATCAGCAATCACACCGTCTTTCAATGGACGAATAGCCGTAATATGTCCAGGCGTTCTTCCCAACATTCTTTTTGCTTCGGCACCGACAGCACGTATGGATTTTGCATTAATCTTATCGCCATCTTTTCGAATTGCGACAACAGAGGGTTCATTTAAAACTATACCCTTACCACGCACATAGATCAGCGTGTTTGCTGTACCCAAGTCGATGGATAAATCGTTGGAAAAAAGGCCTCTTAATCTATTAAACATTCAGTTAACCAGTTAGTTAGTTTTAGCATTATGATATAGTCTTGCCAGATGGCTATATTAGGAAGGATTTAGTTAACACTGTCTACGCTGGATCCTCAAATCATCAATTTTTCACGATACTTTATGCTGTCTGAAACCGCACCAAAATCGCCTTGAACAATAAGAGTGTAACTTTAACAATGGGCGAGGCTTTGGGCAAGCAAAGGAATGTGATAAATTCCTATTTTTCAACAAATAAGAACGGCTAGTTTATGTCCCTCGATAAATCAGAAGTGCAAAAAATTGCCTGGTTAGCCAGATTAGCAATCGATGAGCAAGATATTCCAAGTTACAGTGATGAATTATCCAATATCCTCAGCTTGGTTGAGCGTATGAATTCTGTCGATACTGATGGAATTTCACCGATTGCTCATCCGCTGGAATTACCTGCCCGCTTGCGAGCAGATGAAGTGACTGAAAAAGATCAACGCGATCACTTTCAAGAACATGCACCACTAACTGAAAGCGGATGTTATCTCGTTCCAAAAGTTATTGAGTAAAATAACAAAGCACATTATTAAAAATAATTATTATGCATCAATCTACCCTGGCACAATTATCCGCCGCGCTTGAATCAAAACAGATCAGTAGCGAAGAATTAACGCGTTTATATCTCGATCGTTGTAAAAATTTTAATGATTCACTCAATTGCTTTATAACAATCACTGAAGATGAAGCGATTGAAAAAGCAAAACAAGCTGATCAGCTACGCGCTGAAAACAAACATACTGCACTAACAGGAATACCTGTAGCACAAAAAGATATTTTTTGTACAAATGGAGTAAAAACATCCTGCGGCTCTAAAATGTTAGATAATTTTATTGCCCCTTATGATGCTACCGTTGTTGAAAAAATGAATGCTGCGGGATTTGTTACCTTAGGTAAAACGAACATGGATGAGTTTGCAATGGGTTCATCAAACGAAACCAGTTTTTATGGCCCAGTAAAAAATCCTTGGAACACTGAATATGTTCCCGGTGGTTCATCCGGTGGATCAGCCAGTGCAGTAGCTGCACGTCTTGCTCCTATAGCAACGGGGACAGATACCGGTGGTTCAATACGACAACCTGCATCGCTATGCGGTATAACAGGCCTGAAACCCACGTATGGCAGGGTTTCCCGCTATGGCATGATTGCTTTTGCATCCAGTTTGGATCAAGGTGGGCCAATGGCATTAACTGCAGAGGATGCAGCGTTAATGATGAATGTCATTGCCGGTTTTGATGAACGCGACTCAACATCAGCTGAACAAAATGTCGATGATTATACAAAAAATTTAAACAATTCTATTGAAGGTTTAAAGATTGGTTTACCAAAAGAATATTTTGGTGAAGGACTTGATAGCAATATTGCCAAAGTTATTGAAGACGGTATTAAAGAATTAGAAAAACTTGGCGCGATTTGTAAAGAAATTGAATTACCCAATACAGAGTTATCTATTCCAGCTTACTATGTTGTTGCTCCTGCAGAATGTTCATCTAACCTTTCGCGTTTTGATGGTGTGCGTTTTGGATATCGTTGTAATGATCCAAAAGATTTATCTGATTTATATACACGTAGTCGTGGTGAAGGTTTTGGTAAAGAAGTTAAACGTCGAATTATGATCGGGGCTTATGTTCTTTCTGCCGGTTACTACGATGCTTATTATTTAAAAGCACAACAGATAAGACATTTAATTCGTGATGATTTTCAAACTGCATTTAAAGATGTTGATGTCATTGCTGGACCAACCGCAACGGGTACAGCTTTTAAACTCAATGAAAAACTAAATGACCCAGTCAGCATGTATTTGTCTGACATCTATACCGTATCGGTAAACCTTGCCGGCTTACCTGCGATTTCAATCCCGGCTGGCTTCGTTAATAAACTACCTGTCGGTATGCAATTGATTGGTAATTATTTTGATGAATCACGGTTGTTGAATATTGCTCACAAGTACCAACAAGCCACTGATTGGCATCAGCAAATTCCAGAGGGTTTTGAATAATGGAATGGGAAACAGTCATCGGGCTCGAAATTCACGCCCAACTCGCTACTAAAAGCAAGATTTTTTCAGGTGCAGCAACGACTTACGGCTCTGAACCCAATACTCAGGCTTGCGCCGTTGATTTGGGACTTCCGGGTGTGTTACCGGTAATTAATAAGGAAGTGGTCGCCAAAGCAGTAAAATTTGGTCTAGCTATCGAAGCTGAAATTCCAGCAAAATCCATATTTGCCAGAAAGAATTACTTTTATCCTGACCTACCCAAAGGCTACCAAATTAGTCAATTTGAACACCCTATCGTCAGTACAGGACACATCGATATTCAACTGGAAGATGGCACAACAAAACGTGTAGGTGTTACACGAGCACACCTAGAAGAAGATGCCGGTAAATCCATGCATGAAGGTTTTGGAGATTACACTGGTATTGACCTTAACCGTGCTGGCACACCTTTATTAGAAATCGTATCAGAACCCGATATGCGTAACGCTAAAGAAGCGGTTGCCTACATGAAAAAGATTCATTCACTTGTTCGTTATCTCGAAATATGCGATGGCAATATGCAGGAAGGATCCTTTCGTTGTGATGCCAATGTTTCTATTCGTCCAAAAGGCCAGGAAGAATTTGGTACACGCGCAGAATTAAAAAACATCAATTCATTTCGTTTTGTCGAACAAGCGATCAATATTGAAGTCGAAAGACAAATTGATATCCTTGAAGACGGCGGCGAAGTTGTTCAAGAAACACGTTTATACGATCCAAATAAAAATGAAACACGTTCCATGCGCAGTAAAGAAGAAGCAAACGACTATCGCTACTTCCCTGATCCGGATCTATTACCGGTAGAAATTGAAAACAATTTTATTGAAGAAATACGTACGCAATTACCCGAACTACCCGATGCGAAAAAACAACGTTTCATAGATGAATTCAAATTGTCAGAATACGACAGTGGTGTACTAACTGCACAAAAAGAAATGGCAGCGTATTTTGAAACTTGTGTAGAAGCAGCAGACGGCGAAGCAAAACTCAGTAGCAACTGGATAACAGGTGAACTTGCTGCGGCACTCAATAAAGAAAATAAAGACATTACAGAAAGTCCTGTAAGTGCAGAATTGTTAG
>JBFIIJ010000153.1:0-5933 GCA_041601315.1 Gammaproteobacteria bacterium | reverse complement strand
TCCGAGATACTTGATGGACAAACGATCACGATTAGTCTTGGTGTTGCAGAATATCAATCTGGCGAAACAGATGATGAATGGTTACACCGCGCCGATAAGAAACTTTATGAAGCTAAATACGATGGTCGTAATTGCGTTCGACCACTAGCAGATTAGAATTTAATGGCTCTGACCCATTAAAATTAGAAATCATTTTACTTTTTTCATAGCCACTTCAAAGGCATCTTCGAAATGAAGATAGAGCGGTGTTCCGCCAGTGTACATTTGGGTTAATAATTTCTGTTGTGTTTGATATTTAATATCGCCAATGGCAAGTGGGCCTATGCCAACGGCGCCGCTTTTACTTGCTGCAAGTGGTACGCCATTATCAAGTAGACTAATGCCAGCGATACCGGCGGGCGGTACGGCATTTAAATCAGCAGCGACTTTGAGTTTTGTTGCAGCAGCGACTTGTGCTTCGTCTAGTACTTGTATGCCGGCTTTAGCTGTTGCAAAGATAACATCGGCTTCTGGAAGCAGGTCGTCGAGATGATCAGCAGCATCACCATGAATGCCTTCAACAACAGTACCGTATCGTGTATTACAAAGCTCTGCTACATTATTGGCTTTATCAACTGCTCGACCCAATACGGTTACTTTAGCACCCAGTTTTGCTGCCAGTACTGCGGCTGATGCGCCTACTGGACCTGTGCCACCTATGACTAATATATTTTGTCCTGTTAGTTCTTCCTGGTTTTTAACTTTAAGCTGATGTGCGACACAGGCAACCATTGCAGCGGCAGTGGTAAACGCGCCACTTGGATCAGTGAGGACTGAAATTTCAAAAGGGGGCACCATGGCTTCTTTCGCCGTATTAAACATATCCATAGCAAGATGCATATCTCTGCCGCCGATAAAAACACCAGTTCGTTTTAGACCTTCTGGCCCGCGCGAGAAGATCGTGTCTTGAACGATGAATCTTACTTCTTCTAAATTGACGCCCAAATAAGGCATGGCAGTCCAACCCGCATCGAATGCCATGTTGACATCAAATGCACTGAGGTTTTTTTCAGGCGTGATCATGTGTAATAGATAGGGTTTTTGCATTATTTAATCCGTGATTTATTATTAAAATTAATCTTACATCTGCTTTCAATACTACGCTGATTATTTCTGATGTGAAGAGGGTTTTTATTACTGAATAGCTACGCTACGGTATATTTGCATTTTATCGAACCAGAATGGCCGCATTGGCTATTTCGGATATAATTGTAGTTAAATAAATTTGACGTGTTAATGATTAAATAGAGCGGAGCGAAATCATATGGAAAAGGTAGTAGCGATAGTTTTTATAGTCATTATTTTATTTTATGTTGTTCGATCTTACCGAAAAACATTAGTTGCGAAGCGCGAAAGATTAATTAGTACGTTTAGTTTTAGCCCCGTTCTTAAAGACAAAATAATTCAAGCGTATCCGCATCTGGATAAGGATCAAGCTGATAAGGTATTAAAGGGGCTGAGAGAGTATTTTCAGTTGTGTAATATTGCGGGTAAGCGAATGGTCGCGATGCCTTCGCAAGTTGTCGACGTTGCGTGGCATGAGTTTATTTTGTTTACCAGAGAGTACGAACGTTTTTGTATGAAAGCATTAGGACGTTTTATTCATCACACACCGGCCGAAGCGATGGAGACGCGAGTAATAGCTCAGAAAGGTATAAAGCGAGCCTGGAAAATATCCTGTTTTCGGGAAAACATTTCAGTCAGAAATCCTGAGAGATTACCGCTTCTTTTTGCAATGGATACTGATCTAAATATTGAAGATGGTTTTAAATACACTCTGAATTGTAAATCCGAAGTTGGAAACGGTGCTGACAGCGCTGCTTACTGCGCAGGGCATATTGGTTGTGGTTCCGGTTGTGGTGGTGGCGGTGGATGTTTTGGCGATTCTGATGGTGGTTCTTCGTCGGCTGATTCAGGTGGTGGAGATTCCGGTTGCGGAGGTGGCTGTGGAGGAGGAGATTGATTCCTTTACTTTAATTAAGGCATCTCAACGTTGAGATATTTTCTACAATGAAATCTCACATCATTTTACTTTTATTCCTTTTATTATTCGGCTGCAGTCAACAGAGTACGGACTACATTCCGTTGGGCGAAAAGATTAAGTGGGAATATCATTTTCAAAAGGAACTGGGCAACAACCAGAGTTCTGGTAAATCTATTGTTTCTCAATTGGATAGCATACGCGTTGATGGTGTTCGTTTTTTTCCGCATCGGTATGCGAATGGCGAAATACTGTATTACAGTAAAAATGAAAATGGGATTCAGCTTTCCTCTAAGCCGGAACAAAAAGAAGGTGCCTTTATAAAACTCCCTTTAACGTTAAATACAAACTGGACGAGAGAAACGAGAATCGAGTTACTGAATAGTCGCCATGAATCATTTTCTGGTGGTGAATCGTTTATAAGTCAGGGAGAGAAAATCATACTGGATAGTAAGGTCGTTAGTTTAGATGACACTATTACAGTAGCTGCCAGTGTGTTTACAAATGTGATGCGCATTGAAAGTCGTGCTTCTGTTACGGTGATAGAAAGAACACGCGGCATTGATCAAATTCTGATTGAACAAACAGAATGGTATGCAAAAGGCGTTGGACTTATTAAACGAAGTCGAAAAGAAATTAGCGTACCTGAGAAATACAACGCGAAACAGCTCACTGAATTACTTAGCGTAGAACGTTATTAATAGTAAGTTAAATAAGTATTTCTAATTGTTCTTCTCTGTGCCAGTCGGGTGATTTATTGATATCCATTGTTGCACGAAGTCTCCATGTTATAGAGTTATTGTTTGCTCGAAATGAGTGTGGTGCATCATGGGGTATTTCAATCGTTGCTCTTTCCATGACCGGCATATCCCGCATTAATAAACCATTTCTGGTCAGTTCTAGTTCGGAATTGTGAAACTCATGAGTATAGGTGCGTCTGTTTGTGCCGCTGCCGCTAGTGGCAGATTCCATACCCACTAGACTGAATGCGATTTTATTAACATCGATATCGACATTCGGTGTGAATTCAAAATTTATCTTTACTGATTCTGATGCGCGTAATGTTCTTGGATTTATTTCAAAGGAGACACGTCCTATTTTTCCGTGAAGAATTTTTTTCTTTATCATTTTAAAGCCGATGATTATTCCCATGATAATTAAAACAGTACCAAATATAGGATCACCAAAACCACGGGTAGTAAAAAAAGCTGAATAAATAATTAAGCCACCAATGACGAGTGCAGTGATGGAACCGAAGACGCCAACTTTATAATATCGCATTGGATCGTGAATCATCGATCTTAGTTGGATAAGATCGATAGAGTTGCTATTTAGTTCCGCGTGGAGTTGTGCTTCGAAATCTGATTTTGGTTTGAACTCAACAGGGTCGCCGCCTTTGTCGACGATGTATTCTATTTCTGCTTTAGGATCGATGGCCCAGGGTATATCGGCACGTACTTTTATGTAGCGGTCGATATTCATGTGATGTCCACGGTACGTTAACGGACCTTCTTTGATTTCAAATGAATAAGAATAATTGTATTCGCCAGCTTGCCATTCGCCCTGAAAGAGCTCTTGTTGTCCTATCGTTTCAGAGTCTTTGTTACCTTTGCCATGCGTCTTCCACATATTGGTAATAGTAAGGCTATTGCATTTGACGGGTTTATCGACTGAGACATAAACTGTACATCTAACCGTATCGCCTACTTTGTAGAGATGCTCAGCTCTATCCAATTCTATTCTAAGATCACACTTTGACATTTCCTATCTCCTTTAGGTTTTGAAAAACATCGTACAAGTGATGTTCCATTGTACGAACGTCATCATTGAATTTAGATATTAATTGACGGATTGTATTTAAATCTACATTAGGTAGATCGCCCGCATCTCTTCGTGCAAATTCAATCCTGTTATTTATGATCTTCTTTAGTGCTTGTTCGCTTTCAAAGAAGATTCTTTTGCTAATGACTTCGAAACCGGCGGATTGTAGTTCTTTGCTGAGATCGTTATGCGTTGTTATCGCGAGAATATTAGTAGAACGATAAATCTTTTTTCTACGTGACGCAGAAAGTATTTCAATACTATCGATAAATTGAATAGGATCTTTATTAAAGGTTGGTTTATCTCCGATATGTATTTGCGTATAAGGTGAATCTTTAAATTGTTTGTGTAAGGCAATCAGGTGGGTTGATTTGCCGCGACCATGTTCTCCCATGAACTGAACTGCAACGCGATCTTTTGTATGCAACTCGGGTATGTCATTCAGATTAACAACCGCCGTCGCCGCACGCTCTTCTCTTGTGAGTTCTCCGAATGGATTGAACCTGAGATTTAAATGAGCAAAGGGAAGTTGTTTATTATTCATAAAAAGATTTAAACACTATTTTTTCTCAAATATCGGTTTAACCCATATCAGGAAGCAGGCGGTAGTAATGCCGGATGCACCGAATAACATGCACATGACCATGATCTGATAGCGTATCGCAATCAGTGGTGAAACACCGGAAAGTATTTGTCCTGTCATCATGCCGGGCAGGGTAACGAGGCCAACGGCAAATAAAGAGTTAATAATCGGAATCAGTGAGGCGTGAAAGGCAATGTTTCTCGCTTCGTCATAAGGCACATTTCTACCTAGCTCTGCGTTCAATCGTTCTACCGCAAGGCTGATGCTGTTCATCGAATTCGCAAAGATCATTCCGGCCAAGGGAATCATGAATTGTGGTTGGTACCATGGGTCTAGTACGAGTACCGCTTGCGAAACGAGCATCAAAGTAAGTCCACCGCCGAGCAAGATGGATAAGAATGTATGTTTGAATAACAAGCGACGTTTGTTTTCAATCGTTCCCAAGGCTATCCAACTTGATGCAATCACCATGATGGTTAGAATCAGTATGATGATTGCGGGATGTTTTGATTCAAAGATATAAACCAGAAAGTAACCGATGATTAATAACTGCACCAGCATGCGGCTGATGGCATACAGTGCATTGCTGGCATTAAGTGACCATTTAACAAGAATGCCTAAAACAATCGCGACCGGAATAAATGTATATGCCAGATTAATCAGCGGTATGGTTTGTATTGTTGTCATGATGACGCCGATTATAGAATCAAAACGTCGGTATAGACCAATGATATTGCCAGAGTGCTAACTCACTCTGGCTTTAATTTTTTTATTAAGGTTCCTCTGCCTGCATGTCAGCATGAAATTCGGTATAGACGTATATTGGAATATCAACCGAGCCAAGTCGTTCTTCTATCACTGGCCAGACATCATCCCAGTTAAGGCCGCCGACACCGGTTGCGAGTTTTGGTAAAGCCATTGATTGAATTTTTTCTTTCTCTATTATTTTTACTAATGCACGTAAACTATGACTTACGTTCTGAATCGTTGCCTTACCGGGTTTTGCGCCATGTTCGTAACCCCCTTCTTGAGTGAGTAGATTTATGATGCGAACTGCGTTTGCACCGCCCCACATCCAGGCTTCGCCTGATTTTGCATGTTGTTGATGACACCAATGATGAAAGTCTTTGTGCATCGCTGGATAGAGATTATGTAATGACATGGCCAGACCCTGATTCATTGGGTCGTTCGGGGCCACTCCGTGAGCTATTGCCTGTGCTTTGGTTAGCAGGATATCGCCTTTTACTTGAGTAAGCATATGGTCTCCTTTTAGATTATCGTTGTATTCAATGTAACGATAAACAAAATATCGAATCTTGATTTAAATCAAAATAAAAGGTTTCAGTTTTGTTTTTTTATTGCTCGTATGATAAAAAAAATAATGACGCCAGTTAGGCCGGTATAAATACATAATTTATGCAAGCTATTAATCGAGATAATTAAGTTGATATCGTTATCCAGATTGAAAGGGTAAAAAGGTTCAACGTCGGCGTGCATGATGCTATCAAG
>JBFIIJ010000152.1:0-5979 GCA_041601315.1 Gammaproteobacteria bacterium | reverse complement strand
TAAATACTTTCACATACAAACATACAGTCTTAATGAGGCGACAGCAAGAACATTTCAAGTAATTATAGAATAGAGAATGAAAGAAAAATCTGGACGAAAATGCCGATAGTCTTGCTAGAGAACTAATTAATCGTTAACTCTTTGATCTATACCAAGATTTTTCCAAATAGCGACACTCGCCGCAGATTGGTTCATTGTGTAAAAATGTAAGCCTGGTGCTCCGTTAGTAAGTAGTTGCTCACAGAGTTCGGTTGTTACGTCAATGCCAAATTTTCTAATTGAAACGCGATCGTCACCAAATTCCTGAAGCCTCTTAAGTATCCAACGGGGTATTTCCGCTCCACAGCCTTCTGAAAAGCGTTGCAATTGTGTGCAGCTAATAATAGGCATTATGCCAGCAACAATAGGTATGTTGATGCCAAGTTTTTCGCAATTGTCGATAAATCGATAATAGGCAAACGGATTATAAAAATACTGTGTTATGGCACCATTTGCTCCTGCATCAATTTTCTTTTTGAAATTTTCAATATCCAAGTGTGGATTTGCTGATTGTGGATGAAACTCAGGGTATGCCGCTACTTCAATTTGAAAATGATCACCTGTTTCTTTTCTTATATATTCAACCAATTCATTCGCATAGCGAAATTGACCATAACCGACCGAACCTGACGGTAAATCACCTCGTAGAGCAACAATTCTCTTTATGCCATTACCCATATATTTTTCCAATATGGCTTTGATTTCTTCACTTTGACTACCAATACAGGAAATATGCGGAGCAGCAACAATGCCTGTTTTGTTATGAATATCCATGACCGTTTCAAAAGTCATATCGCGCGTACTACCACCAGCACCAAACGTCACCGAGAAAAAGTCCGGATTCATTTTCGCTAACTCAGTTTGGGTACTTTGCAGCTTGGCGACCGCCTCAGGCGTTTTAGGCGGATAAAATTCAAAACTAAACGTGGGTTTATATTGTTTTTGTGATTCCATTTTTATGGCCTTTGAAAATTTGAATCAGATAAAGAGGCTGACTTCAGAAGTCAGCCTCTTCAATACATACTAGTAACGATAGTGTTCAGGTTTATAAGGACCTTCTACTGTCACATTTATGTAATCGGCTTGTTCCTTAGTAAGTTCCGTTAACTTTGCGCCAATTCTTCCTAGATGCAAACGAGCTACTTTTTCATCCAGATGTTTAGGCAGAACATAAACGTCTTTTCCATAATTTTCACCTTTGGTAAATAACTCAATCTGAGCCAAGACCTGATTGGTAAAAGAATTAGACATTACAAAACTAGGATGACCTGTTGCACAACCCAAGTTAACCAAACGACCTTTAGCTAAAAGAATAATACGTTTGCCGTCCGGGAAAATAACGTGATCAACTTGTGGTTTAATTTCTACCCACTCGTATTTCTCAAGGCTCGCAACATCAATCTCATTATCAAAGTGTCCGATATTAGAAACGATGGCCTGATTCTTCATCTTCACCATATGATCATGTTGAATCACATTAAAGTTACCGGTTGTCGTAACAAAGATATCAACCTGATCACAGACTTCATCCATTTTCACAACCCGATAACCTTCCATTGATGCTTGCAATGCACAGATAGGATCAATTTCAGTAACCCATACAGTCGCACCTAGACCACGTAAGGATTGAGCGCAACCTTTACCCACATCGCCATAACCCAATACCAGACAAACTTTGCCGGCAATCATAACATCGGTGGCACGCTTGATACCGTCAACCAAAGACTCACGACAACCATATAGGTTATCGAATTTTGATTTGGTAACTGAGTCATTAACATTAATGGCAGGGAAAGGAAGATCACCTTTCTTTTGCATTTGATATAGACGTTGAACACCGGTTGTTGTTTCTTCGGTAACACCTTGAATACAAGCTAGAGTACGTGAGTAAAAAGTCGCATCTTCAGCCAGTTTCTTTTTGATTGAAGCAAACAAAAATGTTTCTTCCTCTGAGCCCGGTTTATCAAGAACAGAAATATCGCTTTCTGCTTTGGTGCCGAGAATCAATAGCATGGTCGCATCACCACCATCATCGAGAATCATGTTGGGTGAACCACCATCAGACCATTTCATAATGCGATGGGTATAATCCCAGTACTCTTCTAAAGTTTCACCCTTATAGGCAAAGACAGGAATACTTTGATCAGCAATGGCTGCAGCAGCATGATCTTGAGTTGAAAAAATATTACACGATACCCAACGTACTTCCGCACCTAATGCGCGTAAAGTTTCAATTAGAACTGCCGTTTGAATGGTCATGTGTAATGAACCGGCAATTCGAGCACCTTTTAAAGGTTGTTCTTTTGCGAATTCTTCACGAATTGACATCAAACCTGGCATTTCGGTTTCTGCTATTCGAATTTCTTTGTGACCCCATTCGGCCAATGAAATATCAGCAACGTGGTAATCGGAAGACATAGATGTTTCAGCTACGCTCATGTTGTTCTCCTATTAACAAAATAAGCGAGCGCCGTTGTTCATTTTCCGTGTTTGTTCCAAGCCTAGCGGATATCTACTTCTATCCGTCGCAACGCTCCTCAGAACTACGGTTGTGTGAAAAGGCGGGAGTATAGATCGTCCCGCTTCAAGATTAAACTGTTAGCGTAAAGATTTAATAAAACTTTAGGTAAAACCTCTACAAATTAAGCGTTACGTAATGCATCCGCTTTATCGGTTCTTTCCCAGGGCAAATCAATATCATTACGGCCAAAATGACCATATGCCGCTGTTTGTTTATAAATCGGTCGTAACAAATCTAGCATATTAATAATGCCTTTTGGTCTTAGATCAAAATGTTCCCGAATTAGTTCAACCAATTTTGCTTCTTCAATTTTGCCTGTGCCAAAGGTTTCAACACTAATTGAAGTCGGTTCAGCCACGCCGATAGCATATGAAACCTGTAATTCACAGCGGTCGGCAAGACCCGCCGCAACAACGTTCTTGGCAACATAACGAGCGGCATAGGCAGCAGAACGATCAACTTTTGAAGGATCTTTCCCAGAGAAAGCACCGCCACCGTGACGAGCCATACCACCATAAGTATCAACAATAATTTTACGACCTGTTAATCCACAATCTCCAACAGGACCACCAATAACAAAACGTCCAGTAGGATTAACCAGATAACGTGTTTTATCAGTAATCATATTTGCAGGAAGAACCGGTTTAATGATCTCTTCAACCACCGCTTCGACTAAATCTTTGTGTTCAATCTCAGGGTTATGCTGCGTTGACAATACAACCGTATCGATTGATGTCGGTTTACCATTTTCATAAATCACCGTTACCTGTGATTTTGCATCGGGTCGTAACCAGCCGAGCTTACCACTCTTACGAACTTCGGCTTGCTTCTTAACCAGCAGATGAGAATAAGTAATCGGAAATGGCATTAACACATCTGTTTCGTTACAGGCATAACCAAACATTAAACCCTGATCGCCCGCCCCCTGATTTAAATCCAGACCCTCACCTTCATTTACGCCTTGTGCAATATCAACTGATTGTTTATCCATCGCAACCAAAACCGCGCAACTATCAGCATCAAAGCCCATATCAGATGAGGTATAGCCAATTTCGCGAATGGTATCGCGAGCCGCTGCTTGATAATCAACCGTCGCAGAAGTTGTAATTTCACCAGACAGCACGACCATTCCGGTGTTTACCATGGTCTCGCAAGCAATACGTGCTTTATTGTCTTGGGCAAAAATTGCATCAACAATAGAATCAGAAACTTGATCTGCTACTTTGTCTGGGTGTCCTTCAGAAACTGATTCTGAAGTGAATAAATAATTATCAGCCATTTAATCTTCCATTGGTTTAGAATTTGAACGGCGCGAATTCTATCCTCATTCACAACATATCGCACGGAATATGACCAAATTTCTATGAAACACGATAGAATTTACTACACATACATACTAATTCAGGAATTTTTATCACATGGTTCTGATGGAAACCCCAATATGTAACTTTGGTGAGAAAGCGATCGACTTCAAACTTCTAGGTATTGATGAGAAAGAGTGGTCGCTTTCAGATTGCATTGGTGAGAAAGGCTTATTAGTTATGTTCATTTGCAATCATTGCCCTTATGTTAAAGCGATACAATCGCGTTTAGTCGAAGATGTATTAAAGTTAAAAGAAGCGGGTATTAATAGCGTCGCTATCATGTCGAATGATCCGACAGACTACCCTGAAGATTCTTTTGAGAACATGCAAAAAGCAGCAAATGAATTTAACTATTCATTCCCTTATCTCATTGATACTACACAGGAAATAGCAAAAGCATACGGTGCAATATGTACTCCTGATTTCTTCGGATATAACGCCAAACTGGAACTTCAATATCGTGGCCGACTAGACGCTAGCGGGATGAAACCTCCGGAAAAAAACCTCAGAAGAGATTTACTGGAAGCCATGATCGAAGTAGCCAAAACGGGGCACGGGCCAAAAGAACAAATTTCCAGTATCGGGTGTTCAATCAAGTGGAAAAATAATAGCTAGATCTTGCTCAAAACGAGCAGGTAAGCGACAATGTACGGCTTAATTTTTAGGTCAATATCTGCCTGTATCGCCGCATTTAAGCGGATTTTAAGCTTTGCACATTGAACATCATATGTGATGACAACAACTCCAAGCTTCGTTGCAGCATTAAAATAATTTTTATTTCTATGGGCCATGGCCTGTTTACTGGGGGAAACTATGCTTTCAAGGCATGAACTAGCCAATGCAATTCGTGCATTAAGTATGGATGCTGTACAACGTGCAAATTCAGGACACCCCGGTGCACCCATGGGAATGGCTGATATTGCCGAGGTCTTATGGAATGATTTTCTAAAACATAATCCAGCAAACCCAAAATGGGATAATCGTGATCGATTTGTCATGTCAAATGGCCACGGTTCAATGTTGGTATATTCGTTACTACATTTAACTGGCTATGACCTACCTCTCGATGAATTAAAAAATTTCCGCCAATTGCATTCGAAAACACCCGGCCATCCTGAATACGGTTATGCTCCAGGCGTAGAAACAACAACCGGACCACTCGGACAAGGCCTTGCTAATGCTGTCGGTATGGCATTAGCAGAAGCTGTACTTGCTGCGAAATTTAATAAAGATAATTTTGAAATTGTGGATCACCATACTTATGTGACTGTTGGTGATGGTTGTTTAATGGAAGGCATTTCTCATGAAGCTAGTTCCTTTGCAGGAACAATGGGACTGGGAAAATTAATCGCGATTTATGATGACAATAAAATTTCTATTGATGGTGATGTTTCCGGCTGGTTCACTGAAGATATACCTAAACGATTCGAATCATATGGCTGGCATGTCATTCGTGACGTTGATGGACATGATTCGGATGCTATAAAGAAAGCATTAGCAGACGCTAAAGCAAATGATAAACAGCCCTCTATTATTTGTTGCAAAACGATTATTGGCTTTGGTTCACCGAATAAAGAAGGTAAAGAATCCTGTCATGGCGCACCACTGGGTGATGATGAAATAAAACTGTCTCGTGAAAAACTGGGATGGAAACATGACGCCTTTGTTATTCCTGATGAACAATATGCGGCTTGGGATGCGAAAGAACGTGGCAAAGAATTGGAATCAGCATGGAATGAAAAATTTTCTGCTTATGAAAAAGCACATCCTGAATTAGCAGTAGAATATAAACGTCGCATGAAAGGCGAACTGCCAGAAAACTGGAGTACGATTGCTAAAGATTATATTGCTACCTGTAATGACAAAGCCGAAACCATTGCATCACGCAAAGCATCACAAAATGCGATTGAAGCATTCGCGAGTCATCTACCGGAAATGTTAGGTGGCTCTGCAGATTTAACAGGTTCAAACTTAACTAATTGGTCGGGTTCGGTTGTTATCGATGGTAATAACAAAAACGGAAATTACATCTCTTATGGTGTACGCGAATTTGCT
>JBFIIJ010000151.1:0-6028 GCA_041601315.1 Gammaproteobacteria bacterium | reverse complement strand
GATTGTTGTCATCATCATGGCATCGATAAAAGCAAATGATGGTGTCATGTATCGCTATCCATACACGATACGTTTTATAAAATAGATTCTTTATTAAATAGTTTTAGGGAGAAAAATTATGGCTGAGTTTATTCTTGTCGTCGCAATTTTTTCAATCGTACTACTCATGAAAGCAGTAACTATCGTTACTCAGGGTAATCAGTATACGGTCGAACGTTTTGGTGAATATAAGCGAACATTGTCACCAGGCTTGCATATCATTATCCCTTTCTTCGATAGAATTGGTGCGAAGATGAATATGATGGAAACCGTTGTCGATGTTCCATCGCAGGAAGTCATTACTAAAGATAACGCGATGGTACGGGTTGATGGCGTCGTTTTCTTTCAGGTATTGAATGCTGCAAAAGCCGCATATGAAGTTAACAATCTTACCCGAGCCATACTTAATTTAACCATGACCAATATTCGTACGGTAATGGGTTCCATGGATCTTGATGCGTTATTGTCTCAGCGTGACACGATTAATGCGCAACTATTACATGTGGTTGATGAAGCAACTGGTCCCTGGGGAGTCAAAGTAACCCGTATTGAAATTAAAGATATTTCTCCACCAAAAGATTTGGTTGATTCAATGGCACGACAGATGAAAGCTGAACGTGATAAGCGTGCCAATATTCTGGAAGCAGAAGGCTTTAAGCAGGCTGAGATACTGAAAGCAGATGGCGAAAAGAGAGCTGCTATTCTGGAAGCAGAAGGACGTAAAGAATCTGCTTATCTTGATGCCGATGCTCGTGAACGTTTGGCACAGGCAGAAGCGAAAGCCACCACAGATGTATCTAGTGCAATAGCAACTGGTGATATTCAGGCAGTGAACTACTTTGTTGCAACCAAGTATGTCGAGGCTTTAAAAGACATTGCGTCTGCGTCAAACACAAAAGTAGTATTGATGCCGCTTGAAGCGAGTAATGTGATTGGTGCATTAGCAGGCATTTCTGAAATTGCCAAAGAGACGTTTGGTAAAGATAAAAAAACTAGCGGGCAAGTATAAGGAGTTAAATTATGGAATGGTTAAACCAGATTGAATTTTGGTATTGGCTGGTTGCCGCAGTCGTGATGATTGTTATCGAGATGCTATTGCCGGCAGCGTATTTCTTATGGATGGGTATTTCTGCTTTTATCGTTGGCTTGTTGTTATATGTAGTGCCAGACCTGCATTTATTAATTCAGGTTATTATTTTTGGTGTGTTATCGGTTGTAACGCTGGTGTTGTACAAGAAACATCAGAGAGCGAACCCGACGGTGAACGATGAACCTAATTTGAATCGTCGTGGTGAACAATATGTCGGGCGAACTTTTACGCTTGATGAAGCGATTGTAAATGGTGTTGGTAAGGTCAAGGTAGATGATTCAACCTGGAAAGTAAGAGGTTCTGATATGCCGGTAGGAATGAAGGTGCGTGTTATGAGCGTTGATGGCACGGTATTTAATGTTGAATCAGAAACACTCTATGGTGGAGAATAAGTTTTAGTTTTTTATGCCGTGTTGAGTCAACGCCCATTCGGTATGTTCTTTAACTAAAATAGAGGGGTCATGTTGACGACTCTTTAATGCACTAATGACTTCATCAGTACCGGGAGCATTACCCAAGCCAACAGCAATATTTCTTAACCAACATTCATAACCAATTCTTCTTATTGCCGAACCTTCGGTATTTTTTAAAAACTCTGTTTCCGTCCATGCGAATAGTTCGACTAAGGTTGGAGAATCAAGTCCATGGCGTACACGGAAATCATCCTCTTCTGTATTTTTAGAAAATTTATTCCATGGACAAATTAACTGACAATCATCACAACCATAAACGCGGTTGCCAATCATCTTGCGAAACTCTTCCGGAATAGCATCACGTAATTCAATTGTTAAATAAGAGATACATCGACGCGCATCAACTTGCATAGGACCAACAATCGCTTTGGTCGGACATATATCAATACAAGCTTCACAACTACCGCAATGATGATTAGTAAAAGGTTCATCTATTTCTAATGGTAAATCGGTATAAATTTCACCAAGAAAAAACCAGGAGCCCGCTTTAGGGTTTATGAGATTACTGTGTTTACCAATCCAGCCAAGTCCGGCATTGCGAGCTAATGCTTTTTCCAAAACCGGTGCGCTATCAACAAAACATCGGTAACCAAAATCGCCGATTTCTTTTTCAATTTTAGTTGCCAGCTTCTGTAAGCGTTGACGCATCAATTTATGATAATCACGACCCATTGCGTAACGAGAAACGTAAGCTAGTTCATTGTCGTTTAAAACCAGTGCTGGATGCTTACTGGACGGTGGCATGTAATCCATTCTCACAGAAATAACGCTAATAGTACCGGGTACGAGATCATCTGGACGACTACGCTTGGTGCCATGTGATTCCATGTAGGACATTGCGCCGTGTCGGCCTTGTTCTAGCCAATTCAAAAGATAAGCTTCGTCTTCAGCTAATGCGGTGGTGGTAAAACCAAGCTGCTGAAAACCTAATTCAGTTCCCCAACGCTTTATATTTTCAGATAGCTGTATTTTGTCCATTTTATTAAGAAGCTTAAGATTTCATTCTTTGCATGAATATTATATTGCGGCGCACCATGACTGTGCCTAAAACACTATGATAGTGCAAATCCTATCTGAATATCGTTATTAATATCAATTAAGTCATTGAAATTTATTGAAATTACTAGTTGGCATAAGAGCTGCAATGTAGTTTTCATAGGTAGTCAAACTCAACAATCCTCGACTGTCCTCTGCTCCTAATATTTTGGGCGTCCCCCTCGACGCCCATTTTTTTTATGTACAGGATTGTACTGTATGTCGCGAGAGGGCAGGACGCCCGAAGCGACGATATCTTCCTTACTAATATCTAAAATAAACATGATGTTATCTGTTTGCCTCGCCGAAAGGGCAAGATGTCGTTATCATTCACAACATATTCATTATTATTCAAGAATTAAAATAAATGTTTGAATTTATTAGTCGATGGTATCGGCGCTATTTTACAGATCCGCAAGCATCATTATTAGTTGTCTTGTTGGTTGTCAGTGTCACCATTCTTATGACAATGGGGAAAATGCTTGCTCCCTTATTAGCGGCATTAATCATTGCCTATTTATTGGAAGGCGCAGTTTATAAATTACAGAAGAAAAACATGCCGAGATTTTGGGCTGTTAATCTCGTCTATTTAATGTTCGTTGCATTTATGATGTTTATTTTGCTTGTCTTGTTACCGAGACTTTCAAGACAAGTCAGTCAGTTCTTTAAAGAAGTACCGGACATGATAAGTAATGGACAAGCATTGCTGTTGCGTTTGCCCGAACAATACCCTGAAATAATTTCAGTTGCGTACGTGCAAGAGTTGATATCAACCATTCAAGGTGGACTTAGCGATCTTGGTCAAAATGTTTTATCGGTTTCAGTTGCTTCTATACCTGCCATTATTACTATTCTTGTTTATTTGGTTCTCGTGCCTTTGATGATTTTTTTCTTTCTAAAAGACAAAGCAATGATACTTGGTTGGATGGGACGATTTTTACCAAAAGAAAGGAAGTTGGTGAATGAAATCTGGACTGAAATGGACGGGCAGATTGGTAACTATGTTCGTGGCAAATCAAATGAGATTATTATCGTCGGTGGCGTTTCATATATTGCATTTGTTATCTTTGGATTAAACTACGCGTCGTTATTGGCAATACTTGTTGGCTTGTCAGTATTAATTCCTTATATCGGCGCGGCAGTTGTTACTTTGCCAATTGCTTTCGTTGCTTACTTTCAATGGGGCTTAGGATCAGATTTTATCTGGATAATGGTTTTTTACGGTGTGATTCAATTTCTTGATGGCAATGTATTGGTGCCCATTCTTTTTTCTGAAGCAGTTAATCTACATCCGGTTGCGATTATCGTAGCGATATTGGTGTTCGGTGGTTTGTGGGGATTCTGGGGTGTATTTTTTGCGATACCTTTAGCAACATTAGTAAAAGCACTTATTAATGTTTGGCCAGTTCACGAAGGTGATGATGTAACGTTGAAAGGAAAGTTCTGATTAGTTACGCTTACTTTGCTTAATCAATATTTTTTGTCTGAAGTTATAGAGTCTGCATTATTCAAATGCAGACTCTAACTGTTTAAACTTTATTCTATATTTGCACCAACAATCGCTGCCATTTGCATCATGTCGATTGTTTCACCTTCTTTCATATTGGTTAAGTTAGTGAGTTTGCCTGATTTACTTGTAGAATTTGTATTTTTAAATATGGGTAGTAATTTAGCATCTGCAACAATGAACTTTCCTGCATTTTCTGCTTTGCCATTTGCTGTTTTTGTCTGAAGTTTATTTGCTTTAATATAGTCCCATAGTTTTTTGGTGATCTCTGTTCGGGGTAGTTCTTTTACTCCTAAAAATTCTGCCAGTTCACTTTTCAACTTGACTGGTTTGCTCAACCCTTTTGCTTCTGCCATTTTCAACGTCCTCATTATTAGATTTAAAAGAAACTATATTCATGTTTGTTTTTTGCCGGACCACTTTAACCAAATCTCTCTACAATAGCCAGCTAGAGCCAAATTGGGATCGGAAATTATGTGATGGGATGCGTGAAATAAAAATGAAAAATGACAGAATAGTTTTTAAATCATGATGTTAAAAGTGCTTATTTATACTCAGCAATAAGCATAGTTAAATCATCACTATTCCGCTGATGATTTGAAAACAACGCAGCATCATCATATATTTTATGTATTAGAGTGTCGCAATCAAGCGAACGATCATGATTAATCAGGTTCAATAAACGATCAAGACCGTAAGACTCTTTATTGTCATTTCGCCATTCAGTAAGACCATCTGTGTAGCCAATAATTTTATCACCCGTTTTTAATTGATAAGTTTCTTCAATATATTTTACCGGCTCTTCAATAAATAATCCTAGCGGACAGCCCGCTTCTTTAAATAATATAAGTTCAGAGTTATCTATTGGAACAACAATAAGGGAAGGGTGTCCAGCATGTGTTACTTTCATTAAGCCATCAGGTTTTATACGGAATAAAACACTTGTTACAGAGCGACCGGTATTGCGAGATGAGATAAGTCGATTTAATTTTCTTATAGATTTATCTGTAGCAAGATTAGGCGTAAGGCTATCGATGGCAATGTGTACCATCATCGTCATCAACGCAGCTGATATACCGTGACCAGTTGCATCACCTATAAATATCGCAAGTTCTTTTTCACGGTTTAAAATGAAATCGTAGACATCGCCTGACACGACATCATAAGGTTTATAAATTAAGGATATATCAAGATAATCAACATCAACAATTTCTGGCAATACTGCTTTTTGAAAATCAGCCGCCAGCTTTAAATCGTTTTGATAAGTTTTCTCTTCCGCAGAGTAATTATTTTCTTGAAGTGTTGTGTCCACGTTTTTCATTTATACATTTAATAATTCAGTAATTGTATCGGCAACACTTTTGTTTTCTTAAAAGTGATTGAGGATAATAAAAAACGAAGTCTGGCCGCGCTATTCATTAGCGCGGCCAGTAAGTAATGTGAAAGCTTAATCTTCCCAGGTATTAACCTGATAATCTTTGCCGTTGTAAGGCATGATCCACATTTGATACATGGAGGTAAACCACATGAAGCATGAAGCTAGTGAATATCCTACGCCACCGATCATCGTCAACCAGGCAAAACCCGCATACCATTTAGTCACCCACCAGGAAACAATGTCGAGTATCAAAAAGATAAAAGGTAATAATATAGCTGCTTCTTTTATCCATTTTGGCACGCCAACTGAAAAACTGAAGATGAAGCCCATAATGAAAAAGATAAACGCGATACCAAATAAGTGAATATGTGAAACGCGGGTTAATGAATCAACAGTCGCCCCCTGATCAGCTTGTGCAATCTCCTGCATAACATCGAAGTTTGTAATAGCCGCTAGTCCCGGAATATTGCCATGACAACCACTACAATACATAGACACATCATTTT
>JBFIIJ010000150.1:0-6035 GCA_041601315.1 Gammaproteobacteria bacterium | reverse complement strand
TTTTTTATTTACACGGACGTAATGTATGTCGCGAGAGGACAGGAGTCCGTAGCGACGTCTCAAATTAACACCCGATATTAATAAACAGCACGTATCAAATAAGTATCAAATTATCCCGATGTATCAATTCCTTCTCATCAACTTGTCCGAGAACTTCCTGGATTTCTTTACTCGATTTACCCAGTATTAATTTCGTCTGCACTGAATCGTAATTTGTTAAGCCTCGTGCAATTTCTTTTCCGGATTGATCAACACATGAAATAATTTCACCACGTTTGAACTCTCCTGAAATAGATTTAATCCCAACAGGCAATAAACTTTTTCCATTTTCCGTTAATGCTAATACTGCGCCATCATCAAGCGATACCGTTCCTCGTAAATAAGTCTGATTTGCTAGCCATTGTTTACGAGCATTCACCGTTCCTTCTTGCGTTGTCAGTAAAGTCCCCACTGATTCACCATCAGCAATCTTTAATAATACTGATTCCTCGCTACCTGAAGCGATAATTGTTTGAGTGCCTGACTTCATTGCGACCACTGCCGCTTTTAATTTGGTTCGCATTCCACCACGACCAAGACTGCCACCTTCCCCCGCGTAACGCTCTAATGATTTGTCGCTGGCTTCAGCTTGTTCAATTAATTTTGCGGATTTATCCGTACGAGGATCTGCGGTATAAAGCCCTTTTTGATCGGTTAATAAAACCAGTAACTCCGCATCAATAAGATTTGCTACCAAGCCGGCTAGAGTATCATTGTCACCAAAACGGATTTCATCCGTCGCAACAGTGTCGTTCTCATTAACAATAGGAACAACATCAAATTTTAGTAAAGTCTTCAAGCTGGTTCGCGCGTTAAGATAACGTGCGCGGTTAGCAACATCGTCATGCGTTAATAATATTTGTGCTGTGCGTTTATTGTATTTTTGAAAACAAACTTCATACGCCTGAATTAATCCCATCTGCCCTACAGCGGCGGCCGCTTGTAACTCATGCACAACATTTGGTCTTTTTTTCCATCCAAGGCGACTCACACCTTCAGCAACAGCACCTGATGACACAATCACAATCTCTATACCACGTTGTTTTAGCTCTGCTATTTGGCTAACCCAATTATCAAGCACATCGTGTTTAAGACCACAGCCATTATCCGTCAGTAAGGCACTACCAATTTTGACAACCCAACGTCGCGTGTCTTTTATTTTTTGTCGTTCTTCCGTCACTGTGTTTCCTGGTTTATTTCTTCCTGACCCAACTTAGTTTGCGAACTTATCCAATCATACATGGCATAACTCAATTCTTGACAACCTTCTCGTGATACAGCGGATATCACAAAAATTTTAATATCATTATCCAACTTCTTTTCTACTTCTTCTTTTAACTCATCCATTAATTCAGCAGGCAATACATCTGCTTTATTTAATACTAACCAACGTTCTTTTTTTGATAAGGCTTCATCATAACGCAATAATTCTGTTTCAATGATCTTGATATCTTTTAATACATCTTCCGGATCCTGGCTCGCATCAACAATGTGTAATAACAAATTGGTACGCGTTAAATGTTTTAAAAACTCAAGCCCCAAACCCGCACCATCTGCAGCACCTTCAATTACCCCGGGAATATCTGCAATAACAAAACTTTTTTCCGTATCAATTCTAACAACACCCAGATTAGGATAAAGCGTAGTGAAAGGATAATCCGCAACCTTTGGCGTTGCTGCAGAAACCGCTCTGATAAAACTCGATTTACCCGCACTCGGTATTCCCAGTAAACCGACATCCGCTAAAACCTGAAGTTCTAATCTCAGGTTACGCTCTTCGCCGGGCGTTCCTTTTGTAGTCCGTCGAGGTGCTCGATTAACACTACTCTTAAAGCGCACATTACCCAAACCATGAAAACCACCTTGGGCAACTAACAATGTTGCTTCGTTTGTTACCAAGTCACCAATTAACTCATCGGTATCATCGTCATAGACCAAGGTACCAGAAGGAACCTTTACATATAAATCGTCAGACTTTTTTCCTATACGATCATTACCCATCCCAGGCTGTCCATTTTTTGCCCGATATAAACGATCATGACGAAAATCGACTAATGTGTTTAATCCTTCATCAACAATTAAATAGATACTGCCACCATCGCCACCATCGCCACCATCAGGACCGCCTTTAGGAATATTTTTTTCACGACGGAAACTAAGGCAACCATCACCACCTTTGCCTGCTTCAACTCTTATCGTCGCTTCATCTACAAATTTCATGATCTACCTTCGTTTTGTTCCATAACAAATAAACATTTTAAGCATTATATCCTACGCATAAAAAAACCCCGCCATTGGCGGGGTTTTTATGATAAATCTGAATTCAGTTTATCCCGCTACGACATCTACAAACGTACGTTTTTTCAAACCACGTTGATTAAATTCAACTTTTCCTTCTGATGTAGCGAAAATCGTATGATCACGACCTAATCCGGTATTCAGTCCTGCATGATATTTTGTACCACGCTGACGAAGAATAATATTTCCGCCTACGACCTGTTCACCACCAAATTTCTTTACACCAAGACGTTTCGATTCTGAATCGCGTCCGTTTCGTGTACTACCACCTGCTTTCTTATGTGCCATTGCTTTTTACTCCAATTCTTATTTCGCTGCTGCGATATCGGTTATAGAGAGTTCGGTATAAGCTTGACGATGTCCCATCTGCTTACGGTGGTGCTTACGACGGCGAAATTTAACAATTTTCACCTTCGGGCCACGGCCATGACTTTCGACAGTAGCGGTGACTTTCGCGCCTTTAATAAGCGGCGTGCCTACAGTGACATTTTCACCATCAACAAGCATCAATACATCTTCGATTTTGACCTTCTTACCCGCTTCGGTATCCAGCTTCTCAACTTTGAGCTTATCGCCTTTTTCTACCTTATACTGCTTGCCACCCGTCTTAATTACCGCGTACATCTGAATTCTCCATACTGCGCACGATTGTGCACATTCAACAAAGGGGGCGATTCTAAGAAATTCAGCAGGTGGTGACAAGGTAAGAATGATAAAATTTGCAAATAAGCTTGAATTTACACTATCCGGGCAGTATTTTGCCCTCAATTTATTTGATTTCAGTAACTTAAAACTAAATAACGACGTGAACCAGAACGACTCAACCGCCAAAAAAACAGAAATAATGGATATAACCCAAATTCGAGCGCTCGTCGCAGCGGATATGGACAAGGTAAATAGACTGATTGAAGAAAGCCTGTACTCAGAAGTCGGCTTAATCGACCAGCTCGGCCATTATATTATCAATAGCGGCGGCAAGCGATTGCGTCCGGCCGTAGTGTTATTAAGTTCCCGTGTATTTTCATATGACGGTGAACAACACATTAACTTGGCTGCCATTATCGAATTTATCCACACCGCTACCCTTTTACATGATGATGTCGTCGACGCTTCCTTATTAAGACGCGGGCACGAAACAGCTAATCAACGCTGGGGAAATGAAGCCAGTGTTTTAGTAGGAGACTTTGTCTACTCCCGTGCTTTCCAGATGATGGTGAATACGGACTCCATGCGTGTTATGCAAATTCTGGCTGAAACAACAAATACCATTGCCGAAGGTGAAGTTCAGCAATTAATCAATCGACAAGACCCCGATACCAGTCAGGAAAATTATCTAAAAGTCATTCGCCATAAAACGGCAAAACTATTTGAAGCGGCAGCGCAACTCGGCGCTGTCATAGCCAATCGTTCTGAAAAAGAAGTTGAAGCCATGGCGACTTATGGAAGACATCTTGGAACCGCATTTCAATTAATTGATGATGTACTTGATTACAGTTCGTCTGCAGAAGCGTTAGGAAAAAATATCGGTGATGATTTAGCCGAAGGCAAACCAACACTTCCTCTACTCTATGCCATGTGGAACGGAAAAGAAGAAGAAGCAAAAATAATTCGTGATGCGATTGAACATGGTGGACTTGAACACATTGAACAAATCAAAGAAACGATAAATTCTACTGGCGCGATTGCCTATACTGCAAAAATAGCTAATGAAGAAGCAACGTTAGCGATAGATGAATTAAAAGAACTACCTACATCTCAATATCTGGATGCACTTTATGCGTTGGCACGATTTTCTGTAGACAGACAATTTTAGATTATTAAATAAGTGAGGATAACGCTTCAGTCGGGGTGTAGCTCAGTCTGGTAGAGCGCCACGTTCGGGACGTGGAGGTCGTAGGTTCAAATCCTGTCTCCCCGACCATTATTTAATTTCACTTTTATGTGTGATACCCGCGAGCCCGTTCAAACAAATCAGTGATCCAATAAACCTGAGCCCCAATTGCTGCAAACGGTAATAAAATCCATGTAAAGTTAAATAAGGCGAGACCTAATACGATCAAACAAAAGTCGGCACGACTGAGTTTATGAAAAATATAGATCAGCCAGTCCAATGCATCTTCCGGTTGTTTTGGTTCTGTTGCGACTTCCTCTCGTGACTTAGCTGCTTCATCTTTTGCGTTCTTTGCATGAAAACGTAAATCCACAATGTAATCAATAACTGCACCTGCCGCTGCTGCATAACCAAGCCATTCCCAAAACGCCTGACCGGTTGCTTGTGTTGTGCCATAACCTAAGGCTGCAAAGAAACTCGCATCGACCATCCAGTCAGACAAGTCGTCCAATTTAGCACCGAACTCGGAAGACATTTTTTTGATGCGCGCAATCTCACCATCGCAATTATCAAAGGTATAACTCGCTGTCAGTAACAAGGCACCAATTATTCCCATGATAAAATTACCGAAAATAAAACAGGCTGATCCTAATAGTCCCATTACCATTGAAATACTGGTGACCTGATTGGGTGTTAATGAGGTATTTAATAGTATCGGTGTTAATCGATACGACATGTGCCGCACCAATGGAAACAATTGTGTTGGTTTCGTTATTTGGTCGGAATAATCTTGAGTGTCTGCAGTCATGTTGTGTTGTTATATAAAATAAATTTTTGAGCTTCTAAATTGCCTAGTATGTTACAAATTCACTTGGTATTCTAATGAACGTCTGAAAATTAAAACCTAATTCATTACCTTCTTTTTTAAAAACCCTGATCACATGATTCGAATTGTTTCCTACATTGGCTTACTAGCTGGCTTGTTAATATTGGCGATACTCATTGCCTGGCAGGGAATTGATGAGATATTTGATTTACTGGTCGAAACTGGATTTTCATTATTATTATTACCAATCGCCTGGCTGCCCAGTCTTTTTTTCGCCGTTATCTCCTGGCATTATCTTTTTCCGGTTCAGCGTATTCCGCCTTTCAAGGAATTATCTCTGGCGTTGTGGATGGGCAGAGCAATCAATACCCTGCTTCCCGTAGCTTCAATAGGTGGTGAAATTGCCAAAGCGCGTTTATTAATACTTTGGGGCAGAGGTGGCGTCGATGCCAGTGCTTCAGTTTTGGTCGATAAAACAGTACAAGCATTGGCTTTAGTCCCTTGGGCTATTATTGGTACGGCTTTATTGGTTTATCTGGCGATAGATAACGAATTGGCCAAGTTGATTATGCTTGGCACTTTCCTTCTTGGCTTAGGTATCGTTGGTTTTGTCATTATCCAACGAGCCGGAATGTTCGGTTTTATTACCCGTTTTATTGGCAAATTCCATACTTCAGACGGCTGGGGACAAATCACTAATAATGCCCATGAAGTCGATATTATCGTCAAGGAAATCTACAGTAATAAAAGGCGATTTTTTGCTTCTATTTTTTGGCGGACTCTTGGCCTGATCTGGCAAACTTCCGAAGTTTGGCTTGCTTGTTACCTTTTAGGCCACCCAATCGGAATAATTGAAGCTTTGATGCTAAAAAGTCTGACATCGATTATCACTGACATTGCCTTTGTTATTCCTAATGGATACGGCATTCAGGAAGGCGGTTATTTGATGCTAGGCGCGCTTATTGGCCTGAGCCCTGAAGTAGCGCTGACCATATCTCTGGCGACCCGAATTCGGGAATTAATCGTTGATCTGCCCGGATT
>JBFIIJ010000149.1:0-6122 GCA_041601315.1 Gammaproteobacteria bacterium | reverse complement strand
TGATTGTTTATTTAAAGCGGTTCTTTGACTGCTTAATAATAATTCCGAACCATCAAGTTGATGCTCAAGTTTGTGTATTTGCTGTCCACGTAGCATCGCAATAAAAAGATAAATTGCTAACAGCGACGTTATTAGTAAGCCTAAAAATAAACCAGCATAGGGAAGCCAGGTTTTATGTTCACTTTCATTTAAATTATCGGAAAGAAACACGCCCAGCCAGCTTCTATTTCCGACATCATAATAATGCGTCCAGTAAGGCACAGTAAGTTTGCTTAAATCATGAATATTTTTAAGATCCATCGTATCTAAATATTCATTTTTTGATTTACAGATGAGTTGATTTTTTTTCTTACTGTCAACATCAAATAAAATAAGGTTTACTGACTTTGTTTTTTCAAATGTGTTTTCTACAAGTGTGTCGATATCAAACAAGCCCATGGCAAATCCCATGATATTCTTTTTGCCGTTTAATTCTGCCCCTGATTCATTATCAAGTTCGTAAACCGGGAAATAAGCCTGGAATGTTTTCCTTTCTGTTGTTGCTGGTGATGAAGTTCTTGCTTGAGTTGCAAATAATTTACCCGACATAATGGCTGCATCAATGTTTTCTCGCATGCTTACATTTGCGGTAAGGTTTAATCCTATAAACAGCTCTGTATCACGATTGGTAAAGAGGTTTTGAATGGGAAAGTATACATCGCGTATTTGTGCAGGGACGATTAAACCATGACCATTAACTTCAGTAATACTACGATAGCCGCGTAAATTTTTATTTTGATCAATCTCAAATTGTTCTCGTTGTTCATGTGTGACTCTTGGAACCCAGGCAAGTGCCAAAATGCCTGTTTTTATAGCGGCATCAGATTCAACAAATCTGGAAAAGCGATCCTGATTAATATTCTCATGAACCTGAAAAAAAGCAGAAATTGAAGAAAGGGTATTTATAGCAGTTGTAATACTTACCTGAAGCTGTTCAGAATGAGCCTCGGCATTACGTTCTATCGATAGCTGCTGTTGTTCGCGTGTGTAGTCAAACAGGAATTTGCTACCAAGAAGGCTCATTATCAAGCCAAGAAAAAGTACAAATGTCGAGATGAAGACATACTTATTAGCTGATAATAGTTTTAACAGGCGCATTGCTAATAGAACCTAGGTTATTTCACTCATTATACAAGCCAATCAAGAGTATCCAAAAGAGATATCTCTATAGAGATATTTTAATTTTAAAATAATAACGCATAATTACCTCTTTACAGGGACGTAAACTATCAATGGAATATCCAAATTAATAGTCAATCATAGGAAGATATATGAATTCAGGTAAATTAAGACTTTTCGTCATTCTCGCTGCCTTTTCAGTTCTATGCACTGTATCACAAGTATCTCAGTCTGTAGGAAATCTTAATGTTGTTAAAGAAGTAAGTCTTAAAGCTTCTCCGAATACCGTATGGAAAATGGTCGGTGGTTTTAATGAACTTGATGTATGGCATCCTGTTGTCATTGATTCAATATTGAAAACAGGTGAGGGACTGCACCCTGGTGATATTCGTGAAATATCTTTAGGTAATGGTGCAAAAATTACTGAAAAACTGGTGATATATAGTGCATCTAATATGACGTATACCTATGCTATTACTGAATCACCACTACCAGTAATGGACTATGTTTCGACTATTACAGTTAAAGAAGCAGGCGCGGGTATGTCAAAGGTTGAATGGAGTTCAACCTTTAACGCTAATAATGCGCCTGATGAAAAGGCTATCGAAACTATTACCGGTGTGTACGACGCAGGATTAAATAATTTAGCTAAACATTTTAACCAATAAGTAATTTTATTATCCCCTTGTAGTTTCATACGACAAAAGCAGCACCCCTCGTTGCTTTTGTCGATGTTTTTTTATTTCCCTTTTTGCTATTTCTCAATATGATACGAGCATGAAGATTCTCATTGCAGATGACCACCCGTTATTTCGAGATGCCTTTAAAGGTATCTTGCTGCAGATTCATGAAAATGCCGATATAAAAGAAAAGACCAATTTTAGTGAACTTATGACGATTAATTCGCATGAGCAATTTAATTTCGATATGGTCTTTATCGATTTGGCTATGCCGAAAGGAAACCCTTTTGAAACAATTGCGCATCTGCATAAGCTAAATCCGAAAACCCCTATCATTGTTGTATCAGGTGAGGAATCTCAGGAAGTCGTTAAGAATGCAATTGCGAGTGGTGCAATAGGCTTTCTACCAAAATCACTTGATACCGATAGTTTGATTAGTAATTTAAAGCATGTGCTTTCTGGTGCAATGGCAATGGTTTCTCCTGCATCGGTGCAAGATAGAGATACAAAAACTACTTTAAGTGGTCTTACTGCTCGCCAGATAGATGTTTTAAAACTTATGTGTGAGGGAGATACGAATAAGATGATTGCAAGATCTCTTGATCTGACTGAAGGAACAGTCAAGCTTCACGTGCGAGCCATTTTAAAAACACTTGGAGCTAGCAATAGAACACAGGCTGTTGCTATTGCTAATCTACATTCAAACGAAATTGCAGAATAATTTTAAATTATCAGGATGAAACATTAAATTTATTTACTTCTGTTTTTAATTCAGACGAAAATTGTTGTAACTCTTTAATTGAATCAACTAGTAAATTACTGTTTTTATCTGATTCATAGGCAATGTCACTAATTCTAACGACACTTTGATTAATATCTTCGCCTACTGTTCTTTGATTATCTGTCGTGTTTGCTATTTCCGAAGTCATGCTGGACAACTTTGACATCGAATTTCCAATTGCTTCAAGTGAATCTAATGCTCGTGTGGCTTCAGTAACGCTTTCATTACTGCGATCTAGTCCCTGTTGCATTGTATGAACCGCATCTTTAGAACTATGTTGCAATTTCTCGATAATAGCCTGAATTTCATGAGTTGAATCTTGTGAACGTTGTGCAAGTGTTCGGACTTCATCCGCAACAACGGCGAAGCCACGACCTTGTTCTCCGGCTCTTGCAGCTTCTATTGCAGCATTGAGTGCAAGTAAATTTGTTTGTTCAGCAATACCTCTAATAACATCGAGAACGGTAGAGATAGAGTTGCTATCCTGTTCTACACGGTTAATCATTTCAGCTGTTTTTTCTATGGATGTCGATAAGGTTTTAGCTGTAGAAGCTGATGAACTAACAATTTCCTGTCCTTCGTGAACCATCTTGTTCACCGTTTGTGTCTCATTTGCAGCATCTTTAGCGAAGTTTGCGATTTCCTGACTAGAGGCAACCATTTCCGTTATCGCTGTAGCAAGACTATCAGCATCTTTCTTTTGAAACTCAACATTCTCGAAATTTTTATCTGAAATTTGCGTTAAATTATTTGAAGCTGTCTCGACAGAAAGAGTAGAGGAGGATATCTGTTTTATCAGGTTGTTCATATTTCTTACTAATATATTAATATCCGAATTTAATAACACAATTTCATTTTTAGAATTTCTGTCTCCTGCTATTTCTGTCTCAATTCGTAAATCACCATTGCTTATTCGTTTGATTTTTTCTCCTATAAGACGTAATGGTTCAAGACCTTTTTTCATCGGCAGTATTGTTAAACCTAGTACAATCAAACTACAAACAATACCTGTCGCTATTAATATATTTCTCAAACGAGTACTTGCTGAAGCCAGCTCGTCTACATAACCTTTTGAAATAACCATGATGTTCCACGGATTAAAGACAGTATAAGATGCAATCATTTCTCTGGCCGATGAATTGATGTCATCCTGCCAATTAAATGAAATCAACCCACTTTTATTAGTAAACATTTCATTAAATATTGCTCTGTCATCTGCATCTTTCGCATTCATTAACATTTCGTCTTTTAGTTTGTAATGAGCTATTGCTTTTCCAAATTCATTACCTTCTTTTGTATTAAGTATCAATACGCTTCCATTCTCGCCAAAACGTATCTTGCTTAAATGTTGGTAGAGAGATTGTAAACCTTCAGTGAAATCAAAACCGACATATAAAATGGCAATGGTTTTGCCTGCATAATTTTGAACTGGTGAATAAACGGTCATATAGTCACGATCAAACAGATGAGCACGGCCTACGTACTTTTCGCCATTCATTAGCTTTTCATAGCCAGGATGATTTTGTCCTAATAATGTACCGATAGCGCGGCTACCATCGGTTTTACGTAATGAGGTGGTTGCTCTAAGAAAGTCATCTTGGTAACGAACAAAAATAGTTGCTGTTCCACCGGTTAATTTTGTGAAGTTATCAGGATAACTAAAATCCAGATTTAGTGGCGTCGAATTAAGTAAAATTAAAGGGCTTTCATACTCGCCAATCGTCATTGTTTGTGTTGTATCGAGTTCGAGTTGTCCGTCCAGCATGGAAAAGAATGCATTGCTCAGTCGGTCGGCATTAATAATTAAGGTCTTATCATAGAAACGTAATTTATCGATGATTAAGTTTGTGTCACGTTCCAGTGATTCCTGAGCTTGGGTGATTAATGCATTTTTTGAATAGTAAGATGCAATACACGCAAAGGTAATAAAGAACGTCAGTATGACCAATATTAATGGCAATACTGTTTGGTTTATTAGTGACATACTGCGAAATTTATTCATAGTGATTTCCGAAATCTACCTACATGATGTAACTGCTTTCCATCGTGACAATTCTCGATATACCCGAGATTATTTTATTTAATTTAACTTTTTCTCTGAATTTTAATTCATGATATTTCAAACCAACGGCGTTATTAGAAACCCAACATACTTCCATGCGCACTTCCAAACTATGAGATGGAATCATGTCACTAAGACAAATTTTACAGAAATGATTAGCCTTGGGTTTCCATAATGGCGGCCGAATAATTTCTATACCACCGAGAGAAAGATTTCTCACAGGCGATGTATAAATAGTGTCATCAGCATAAATATCAGCAAGCCAATCAGCTTGTTCTCTTGCAAATTCACGACGCTCCTGCATGGGGAGGCTCCTCTTTCCTGGTTGTACCGACTTTATCGGCAAAAATGGAAGATTCTTTATTACTTCGCTTGTCGTTATAATATTCGAATAAAAACAACTATCTTATTGATATGAAAGTAAATAAAAATGAAGGCACAGCGGAAGAGATTCTGGCTAAAATAAATCGGGAAACATCAAAAATGGCATGGACAGAATTATTGCCATTCTTTGCCAAAGGTATGGCGATATATGTCTCGCATAATCTGGATTTAATCAAAGTGGCTTATGCGTTGTCTGAAGATGATAAAACACAACTGGAAAAATGGATGCAAGAAGGCTTGGTTGCGAATGTCAGTGATGAACAAGCCAGTGCCTGGCATGAAAGCAATGTGATTGTTTGGGCATGCGTGGTTAAACCGTGGTTGTTAGTTCAACCAATTGTCGATTAAATGAGTTCTAAAAATAAAGTCAGTGTTTTATTTGTGTGCATGGGAAATATCTGTCGTTCGCCAACCGGTGAAGGTGTGTTTCAATATTATGTCGAAGATAAAGGACATGCAGACAAAATTCATATCGATTCAGCCGGTACAATTGCCTATCACCAAGGGGAGCCAGCTGATGCGCGTATGCGCGAAGTTGCGGCAAAACGAAATTATCAACTTGAATCGATAGCGCGAAAAGTCATTCCACAAGATATCGAAAAATTCGATTTAATTGTCGCTATGGATCACGATAATTTAAACGAACTTAATTTATTAGCGGGCGGCACAAAACAACATATCCGTTTATTAGGATCATTTCTGGATGGTCACACTGATAGTGATACAGCGCCTGCCGTACCGGATCCATATTACGGTGGATTGGCTGGCTTTGAACAGGTGTTGGATATGATTGAATCCGCTTGTCCAAAAATGCTGTCGCATTGCCTGGAATTATTAAATCATAAATAAGTCATGACTCTTCAGTCTCGTATTGAAGCTGCAATATCATCCAGTACCAATCAGGAAGCCGAGTTTGCTAATAGTAAAATTGCACATGGTGGTTGTATCAATGACAGTCGCATCGTCACTTTAAAAGATGGTCGTCAGTTTTTTATAAAATCAAATTCTCTGGCACACTCCCAAGCACAAACATTTCCCGGATTATTTGAAACAGAAT
>JBFIIJ010000148.1:0-6152 GCA_041601315.1 Gammaproteobacteria bacterium | reverse complement strand
CTAGTGAGGAACAATTTAAGAATAACACTAAGTGATTTAGAAGTAACTGTTCTCATTATTTCGGATAATAAATATCAAAAACAGCCTACACGACGGCTTTTAGTTCTGATATGGTAGGGTTACGTTTAGTTGTAGAGGGCAATTAAATGAACAAAGAATATTCAATGACTATCGATGGGCAAGCAGTCTCGTTCGAATTCAAGGACGGGTTGATCCACGCGGAAGGCAATCATGCCGGGAACATAGACGCCATCATCACCACTACACCACCCGTACCACAAAACCTGATGCTGGATGAACTGCATATTAAAATCCCCGGCACAGAACAATATCTTTATATCTATGGTTTCGGCGTAGTTGAAAACAGCCTGAAGGCTACGTTTAATGCATCAAAAGTTTTAGACAAACAAAACCTGCCAGAAAAAGTAGACATTTATTGGGGGCCTAACGGCGAACAATATATAGGTGAAATGAATTGCCTGCCCTACTCAGAAAAAGTCGAACATAAACTCGATGACGAAATCATAGAAACAGTTGATTCGGAACTAACTACGGAAGTTGCAACAGACTTTAAAGAAGAAAAAGAAATAAAGATAAAAAATGATAAACCAAAAGAAGAAGAAAAAGCGTCGCCGAATACTAAATGGATTGTAATTGCTGTAGTGACAGTCCTTATAGTTATTATAGCTTTTGTTTTTTTATAACATTATTAGCAAGTCAATTAAATTTAAAATTGATACACTTCTGCTTTCGACCCAAAGCGGACATAAATTAACTTATCGATATTTATAAATGAAATATTTATTTTCTACATTTTTAATACTATTAGTTTCATTTTCGTTGTCAGCAGAATCATATAAAGAAGGAATGGTTGGTTTTAGCTATCCTGATAGTGATTCTAGTGATTTTTTGATAAAGGCTCTCGATTCGCTAGACAAAGATTATGAAGAAAAAGAAGTATCTGGAAGAAAAACAATATTTTGGACTCCAAAAAATAAAGAAGAAGAGAATGAAATTTCTAACCGAGTCTCGCAATACTTATTTATAAAAACAGTCTGTAAAGATATTCCATTACCCTTACCATCAGAACCAGCGAAAAACGAAATTAGCTGTTCAGATTATTAATTTTAACTAACATTACAATGTCCGCTTCTGGCCGAAAGCAGACATTAATTAAGAAATCAAATCCTATAAACCAACACTTCCCCTTATTCGATCCAACCATGAGTCATTTATACTGCTGTAATTCTTCTGGCGCATTTTTCTTCTTTATCAATAAGCATAAAACCGCAACGGCTTTTACTTTTTTAATCGCATGAGTCTGCTCCGATATTCTGTTAAATGTTCGTGATAATCGACTGCATCACCAAAGTCGAGAAATTCATTGTATCTGGAATGCCGACCAATGACTTTTTTCGCGTGTTTTATTGGGCACCAGTATTGTTCTGTTCTTGCGGCTATCTCTCGTGCATAAGCAATAACACCGTTACCGTATTCACAATAAAGGCAATTGAAACGTTCAATGCTGTTTAAATGTTTTAGTTTGTAGCGGTCGAATATTATATATGCTGGACGTTTCACTTTTTTAATTCGATACAAACTAAAACATATACTTTGATAAAGCGTCATCGTTATATCAAGGAACACGAATGGAATTATCATGCTGTAGATAAATGGTGCCGACAAAACATTTCTTAACTTACTGTTTAAAAAAAATCGGAATAACGTAAGCTTTAATTTTTTATGGGCATCTTCTATTCCTTCCTTGAACTTTATTTTGCCATCTTCATAAAAATACAGTATTCGTTCCTGTCGTTCGTTTATTGTGCGCTCTATTTCATCTTCAATATCGCTAATCTGCGCTAATAGTTCTCTTATTTTTTCATCCATACTCAGTTGTCTCCTGATACGATTTAGTCGCAGATTAATTATTTAGATCAAAATATACTTAATTAGATAAGAAAACAAAGTGTCTATTAATATTTAATGCGTTTTAATGATTAAAAACGATTTTGTCCTGAAAATGTGTTGCACCAACCTGTTGCTTTTTAGGACTAATAATGTGATCTCTAAGGTACTCATCATCCTTACTACATTATTAACAGTCATTTTATTTTGGTGCACAAATGCATTACTGATGTTTACTCGAAACCGTCATAAATAATCATTTGCAAATATACCAAAACTACTTTAGTTTGTTGCAATGCAACAATAGATTAAGGTGCGGCTTTGTTAAAAAATAATGTCAGTATCAACTTAGCTTTACAAGGTGGTGGTTCACATGGTGCTTTTACCTGGGGCGTCTTAAAAAGACTAGCGAATGAAACTCATATTAATATTGAGGGTATTTCAGGTACAAGTTCTGGTGCGGTTAATGCCACTCTTTTTGCCTATGGTCTAACCAATGACAAGGATAAACCTGACGCTACCTTAGATTATTTTTGGTCAGAACTTGGCAGTTTATTCTCAAGCATTTTTACTTCCAGCGACAATTTTCTGAAACTCCCTATCCTGGATATGTTCCTTAATATGTCACAGAGTTTTTCACCGTATATGTTTAATCCGAGCGATATGAATCCTTTTCGTGAGCTTTTAGAAAAGTCTATTGATTTTAAAAAACTAAGAGAAACTAATAAAACTAAATTGTTTATTGCTGCAACTAATATTAAAACAAGTAAGTTAAAGGTTTTTAAACGCGAGGAACTTACTGAAGAACACATCCTTGCTTCAGCTTGTTTACCTTCTTTACATCATGCTATTACTATTGATGGGGAAACCTATTGGGATGGTGGCTTCACGGGAAACCCACCTCTATATCCGTTAATATTTAACTGCAAATCAAATGATTTATTAATCGTTCTTTTACAACCACCTATAAAAGAATCCATTCCGCATACAGCAAATGAAATCCGGGAACGGATGTACGACATTACATTTCATTCTAATTTTATGCGTGAGATGCGCGCAATTTCGTTTTCAAAACAATTTATTAAGAAACATTATTTTTTAAAAGGGGCGCTTGAAAGAAGGTTAAACAACTTGCGAATTCATATTATTCATGCCGACGAAGACTTAAAAGATCTGGATAATAAAAGCAAGTACAGCGCATCTCCTGATTTATTAAACCACTTACGTGATGCAGGTTATCGTTGTGCTGACAAATGGCTAGATACAAACTGTGCATTTATAGGTAAAAAAAGTACCACCAGCCTGGACGTCTACTCTGATTACCCTGTGGAATAGTAAATAATTCATCAACATGCATTAACCTGACTTTTTATTAAAGTCCTTATATTTAAGGCCGATAAAGCAACGTAACTGGTGTTTTTACAATTTCAGCTAAATATAAGGATTTATCATGAGTCAACATAAGGATGTATTACGTTCTGAAATAATAAATTTAGACGAAAAGGAGGCCGTCGCGCATTTACAACAAACCCTCCATCAAGATAATTTAGCCGGTATTACTTTTTTTTGTTCCGATAAATACGATCTCGATTTATTAACAGCAGAATTAAACAACGCGTTTCCCTGCCCTATTATTGGTTGTACAACTGCAGGCGAGATTGGTTCGTCTTATCAAAATAATGGTATTGTCGCTGCTAGCTTCTCAGCAGAAGCTTTTTGTTTTCACATAGAAACAATTCACGATTTAGAAAATTTCGATGCATCGAAAGCAAGAGTGGTAAGTGAAAAGCTTGCTTCGCAACTAGAATATTCTGAGAAATTTAATCCTAGCAAAATGTTTGGTTTTTTGTTGATTGATGGATTATCAATGATGGAAGAGCATACAACCGCTAATTTACATAATGTTCTGGATGGCGTTGAAATTATTGGTGGCTCAGCCGGAGACAGCCTCACCTTTACTAAAACATCTGTGTTTAGTGAAAGTGAATTTCAATCAGGAACAGCGGCTATTGCACTAATTGAGAGTAAAGTCCCCTTCAAGGTATTTAAGTCGCAACACTACACGCCTTCTGATTTGGAAATGACGATTACTGAAGCAGATCCAAAAAAACGTATTGTTTATGAAATTGATGGTGGTCCTGCTGCAACAGAACTTGCAGATATTATTGGTGTAGAAAAAGAAGCACTAACAATGGAAGTCTATTCAACTTATCCATTAATGCTACAAATTGGTGATGACTGGTATGTTCGTTCTATACAAAACTATCATGAAGATAATTCACTCTCTTTTGCTTGTGCAATTGATTCCGGTCTGCCGCTCACTGTTGGTAAATGTGAAGGTTTAACACAATCTTTAAATAAGCAAGTCAAGGAACTCATTGATGATTTTAAATCTATTGAACTCACATTAGGCTTTGACTGCATTCATAGACGCATGGAAATTATAGAAACAGGTGTAAAAGAAGAAGTTGAAGCTATTCTGAAACCACTTAATTTTGCAGGTTTTAGTACTTACGGCGAACAATTTAATGCCATTCATGTAAATCAAACGTTAACAGGCGTCGTCATAGGAACTCGTTAGTCATGCCTTCTTCTGAAGAATTACGTTTAGAAATAGAACAACTTCAGAATAAACTTGTTAAAAAAGACAAGGTTATTAACTCGCTAAGAGACAGAGTAAAGCGCGGCATTAAAAGTAGTGGTGATTCTTATGCAGTTTTTGAACGCAATATAATATTACAGGAAGCAGTTGAACAAAAAACGGCTTTTCTGAATGTTGCCGTACAGAAAGCAGAAGAAAGTAACCGAGCTAAAAGTGAATTTTTAGCTAACATGTCGCATGAACTTCGTACACCGTTACATGCAATCATTAGTTACTCTGACTTTGGTCAAAAAGATATTGCTAAAGAGCAATTTAAACGTCTTGAAAAGTATTTTAGTAATATCAATGTAAGTGGCAAAAAATTATTAACATTACTTAATGACATACTGGACTTATCAAAACTGGAAGCCAACAATGTTTTTCTTTGTTTCAAGGAAGCCGACATAAATAATATTGTAGAAATCATACTTAATGAACAACAAATTGTTTTAGCCAATAAAAAAATATCCGTTTCATTAGAAAAAGCAGCATGTTCAACAAATGCTGTAATAGACCCACTAAAAATAGAGCAAGTCATTCGCAACGTCATAACTAATGCAATTAAATTTACAGAAATTGGAAAAAACATTCGTATTACTTACACAGAAACGACTTTAGCTGGAAATAAAAAAGGAGAGAACATTTCAGCTTTAGAAGTCGCCATTTATGATCAAGGCGTCGGCATACCAGAGGATGAACTCGAATCTGTATTTGATAAGTTCATTCAAAGTAGTAAAACCCGCTCTCAGGCTGGAGGAACCGGACTAGGTTTAGCTATTAGTCGAAATATTATTTTAACGCATCACGGAAAAATGTGGGCCGAACAAAATCCAGAGGGAGGAAGTATTTTTAAATTTTCTGTCCCATATGAACAAAATGTCACACATAAAGGTGAACCACTTAAAGCGGCTTAATAATTAATTATTTGCAATAGCGAGAAAACAAAGATGACTGACTTTAAACCACATATATTGATCGTTGATGACGAACCATTAAACAGGGATATCATTGAACGCTATCTTGAAGATGAAGATTATGAGTTCACCGAAGCAGGCGACGGAGACGAAGCTTTGGAAATACTTAAGGCAGAACCGGATATGTTTGATATCGTGCTTCTGGACAGAATGATGCCTAATGTTAGCGGCATTGAAGTTCTAAAAACTATGAAACAAGATCCTGTGTTATCAAATATACCGGTTATTCTTCAAACAGCACGATCTACAAAAGAAGATATTAATGAAGGCATTAGCGCTGGAGCATATTTTTACTTAACAAAACCTTTTGAAGAACAAATGTTGTTATCGATGGTGCGTAGCGCTATTGAAGAACGTAGCAACTATTTGCAATTGAAAAAATCTCTTGATGATGGAGTCGCTTCTCTATCAATGATGGAACGAGGAACTTTTAAATTCCGCACACTGTATGAAGCAAAAACATTATCAATGTACCTGGCCAAGTCATGCCCAAACCCCGAAAAAGTTATTTTAGGTTTGTCTGAATTATTTTTAAATGCAGTAGAGCACGGTAATCTGGGGATCACTTATGATGAAAAGACAAAACTAAACACTGACAACAGATGGACAGAAGAAGTAGAATCTCGTCT
>JBFIIJ010000147.1:0-6156 GCA_041601315.1 Gammaproteobacteria bacterium | reverse complement strand
TAGAAGAAAAATACGCAAACTTAGATTGGAGAGTCTGTCTTGAAATTGCATATGAATTGGTGGATAAAGATAATGTGCAGGAAGTCAGTGAGCTTAACAATCTGTCAAAGCTTATTCAAAACTAGTGTGAGACCTTCAATATAGAAGTGCATTTTCTATTATTACCAATCAACATGACACAAAAAATGATAAAGAAAAATCCAGATATCATGAAACCAGCTTTCCTTATACTTGGTTGAGACATTAGTAGTTCAATAGAGTGAGTTCCGGCAGGAAGACTAAGCAATAAAACTCCTTTAGTGTTTTTCTGGACAGAATTTATTTCTTCGGAATCAAACTTAACCTTCCAAACAGGGAAGTCCCACAGAGACAATTCTATAGTTCTGCTTATATCAGAATCGTATACCAAGTGAATATATTGATTATTATTAGTTATTATTTTGGTTGTTGTAGGAAGTTCAGTTAGAAAAGGAACTAAGCTCAGAGTTCTTTCCTGAATAATGGATTTATCAGCACTATTGGGTAAATATTCATCTAAAACTGTTGCCGGTAAGCCGTTAATACGTACGCCATCAGGTGTTATTGACTTTGGAATAATATTAGAAATGTCATTAGGCAGTGGCTGATACAGTTCATACAACGGTATCGCATTTAATATTATTGTCAATATTATTAATAATTCAATCAGCTTTGATTTTATTTTGTAATAACTGAATATTAAGCCAGTTAAAATTGCGATAACAAATGAGAATGGTCCCATCATACGCCAGGTAAATTGAAACAATGGCATGAAAGGTATGTTGTCCCACAATATTATACTTGCAGAGGATTGTAAAAATAGAAATAAGTAAGCAGCTAAAATTAAACATCCTGGGAATAACTTATTCTTTGACCTTTTTAAGATTAATAGACTTAGTAACAATGTAAATAATGGAAGCAGGCCAACAGTATAAAAGTGGCTATAACTAAATAATTCAGTTATGGAATTGAAGTTATTTTGATAATAAAACTTACCTGATAACATCTCATTAATTCGTACTTCATCTTTTAGCCAAAGTGCAGGTATCCAGAACCAACTTGCTAATCCAATTCCTGTGATGACTGAAAAAATTCCTTTTGAAAGAAAGCGATATTGTTTATGTTTTATAAATAGTATGGAAATATTCAGAACGAGTATTGTTGTTATTACAAGAGCCGTAAGGTTATGAGCTAAAATCGAAAGTGCCAGTCCCAATGCAAGTAATAAAAACCCTCCATGCTTATTATTATGTAGCATTGCAATACCCCAAAAAGGATAAGGTGCAAGACACATAGCGGTAAATTCTGCGCTAGCATTGCGGACAAGCATGTTTGCGAGTAAATAAGGTGCAAATACATATGCAATAGCAGTTATTTGTGAAGCTAATATAACATGAGCGTCAGTTCTTCGGTTATGTACTTCCCACATTAAGCCTGTCATTCCGATAGCAGCGAATATCATAAGACAGATCAAAGTAAGGCTTGCTGCATTTGTCAATGATGCTCCAAGAGCTAGAAAACAAGAAGCTAGAATATTATATAGAGGTGCATAGTATAAGAATATTGGCGAGCCGAATCCGTTATATAAATTATTCCCCCAGTAAGGAAATATTTGTCCAGATTGCAGAGCAGCATAATATTCTTCTAGTCTGACCAGTTCAAAAATCCAGTCATGTCCGAAAGGGTAATCAAATAATATAAGTTGAAAGCAGCAAGCTATGGCTGAAAGAACTGGAAGTGTAAAAATTCGTAAGTAAATAGAGTATGTAGGCGTTAATGTCATTATGAAGAAAAGTCGTTATATTAATGAAATATCATTTATACATTTCATTTCATATGACATATATGTTGCATGCTAAATCTACATGCATCAGGTTATTTAAATATTACTTCAGCAGTTTCATTATATTTAGCAGTGATTTTTCCAATTACCCAAGCAGTTTCACCCAGTCCATTCAAAAAATCGATTGCATCGTTCTTGTCTTCTTGAGATACACAAACAACCATACCGACACCACAATTAAATGTTTTATACATTTCATGTGCTTCAATGTTTCCTGTTTCCTGAAGCCACTTAAATATGAGCGGTAGTTCCCAACTACTAGCATTAATCTCTACCGATAAATGATCAGGAATAACGCGAGGAATATTTTCGATTAATCCGCCGCCGGTAATATGCGCAATCGCTTTAACAGGAACTTTATTGATTAACGCAAGAATTTGTTTTACATAAATTCGTGTTGGCTCGATTAAGAGTTCAAGCAGCGTTTTACCTTCCAATATTTCAGAAAGATCCTGATTTGTATCATCAATTATTTTTCTAACGAGAGAGTAACCATTGGAATGACAACCGCTAGATGCAAGTGCAATAACAGCGTCGCCTTCAGATACATTTTCACCCGTTATTAATTCATCTTTTTCAACAACGCCGACACAAAATCCGGCCAAGTCATAATCACCAGTCTGATACATTCCCGGCATTTCGGCAGTTTCACCACCGATGAGACTGCAGCCTGACAATGAACAACCTTGTGCAATACCATTAATCACCTTTTCGGCAACATCAACATCAAGACTCGAGCAAGCAAAGTAATCCAGAAAGAATAAAGGGTCAGCCCCTTGAACAATCAAATCATTAACACACATGCCAACCAAATCAATACCAATGGTGTCGTGCATATTATGTTCGATGGCCAGTTTGATTTTGGTGCCAACGCCATCGGTGCCGGAAACCATTACAGGGTGTTTATAATTTAATGAACCGAGATCAAATAAGGCACCAAAACCACCAAGCCCACCCATAACACCGGCTCGATGAGTATTGCCGACGCTTTTTTTCAGCCGTTGAACCAGCTCGTTACCCTGTTCTATGTCAACGCCTGCGTCTTTATAGCTGAATTTTTTATCTGTGGGAGTATTCATTAATTTTAACTTTAGGTCGGTCAAATGCAATTTCAAGAATTAAGTGTATGGTATCGGTGTCGCCTCATTACCGCAATCCTTGACTTAAAGACGAGTCTTGAATAGCGTGCATACTATGAAATACAGAATATCAATTTTCCTTTGTTTAGCCATACTTGTGTCGCATCCTGTTTTTGCAATACAAGTCTCAGGGCTTTATCAGTCGGCTGTACCAGTCAGTGATGAATCTACCTCGAAACGTAAGTCAGCCATTAAACAGGCTCTCACTCAAGTTTTAATAAAGCTGACTGGTGATAGAAATATAGCCAAAAGTAGTGGTATGAGTACCTTAATCGAAAGTTCGGAGCGGTTTGTTCAACAATTTCGTTATCAAGAAGCATCAGTTATAGCAGGGCAACAAGGACAACCTCGAACTTCTTCACGCGAATTATGGGTTCAATTTGATGAAACAGCACTGAATAATTCACTTAGAAGCTATGGATTAAATATTTGGGGTAGTGAACGTCCGTCAATACTGGTTTGGTTGGCATATGAAAGCGATAAAAACCGCCGTCTGGTCAGTTTTGAAGAAAACCCTCAGTACATCACCATGCTGGATAAAAACGCTGCTGCCAGAGGTATTTCATTGTTATTTCCCCTGCTCGACCTTGAAGATACGTCACGAATGAGTGTCAGCGATGTATGGGGTGGTTTTAAAGAACCCGTATTAAATGCCTCCCATCGTTATCAGTCAGATGTGGTCTTAACCGCTAGATTGACTCAAACATTACCGACCTTATGGGAGTCACAATGGACAGCCTATATTGGTGGTCAGGAAATGCATTGGACAACTCAAGGTGAATTGGCTGAAATCGTTTTAGAAGAAGGGGTAGATGAGCTTGTCGATAGGCTCGTGTCTCAATACGTAAACACAGGCTCAGCCGGCACAGAAGTCATTGAATTAGTCGTATCAGATATAAATGATCTGGATGAATATGCCAAAGCATTATCTTATCTGGAATCATTGCAAGCAGTTAGCTCGGTACGTGTAAAGCAAGTTTCAGAAGACAAAGTAAAATTTGAAATAATCAGTCATGGTGGCTTAGCGACGTTTAATCAGACGATTGAGTTGGGTAAAACGTTAGAACTTGTCAGTAATAACGAACAACTGAACTATCGTTTATTAGGAAGATGAGCGTTCGAATAACAGATGCCCAGAAATGGTTAATTTTAGTAGCCATAATTGCGACAGGGTATTTACTTTATTTATTAGCACCAATATTAACGCCTTTTTTACTCAGTGCCTTTCTAGCTTATATCGGTGATCCTGCCGCAGACCGATTGGAAACAATCAAGTTCTCAAGAACGATGTCCGTTATTTTTGTTTTCTTTTTAATGTTAATTATCGGACTATCTTTTGTTTTAATTGTGTTTCCCTTAATTGAAGAGCAGATAAGACGTTTACTCATGCGATTGCCGGAAATGATCGATTGGATACAATCAGAATTTATTCCCTGGCTAACACAACGGTTTGGTCTGCAACCCGACAGCATTAATCTGGATGGTATTAAACAATCATTAAGCGGACATTGGCAGGCGGTAGGTAATATCGCCGGAAAATTTTTGACCAAAATTTCTGCTTCAGGACAACAGATACTCCTTTGGGTAAGTTATATTTTATTAGTACCGGTTGTGACATTTTATCTGTTAAGAGATTGGGACATTATCGTTGCAAAAATCAGAACATTAATCCCAAGAAAGTATGAATCTGTGTCAGTTAAGTTGATAAAAGAATGTGATGCGGTTCTTTCTGAATTTTTTAGGGGACAGTTGTTGGTTATGATTGCCCAAGGTGTTATCTATAGTATTGGTTTGTGGATAGTCGGTCTGGAGTTTTCACTATTGATTGGTATGGCTGCTGGACTTGTCAGTTTTGTGCCGTACTTAGGTGCCATTGTAGGGATTGTTATAGCGAGTATCGCGGCATATATGCAATTCCATGATATTGCTCATATCGTTTATGTCTTGATCGTTTTTGGAGTAGGGCAAACTTTAGAAGGCGTTGTGTTATCACCATTACTCATTGGCGACCGAATTGGTTTACATCCTGTTGCCGTAATTTTTTCAGTGATGGCAGGCGCACAGTTGTTTGGTTTTTTTGGAATGTTAATTGCTCTTCCTACTGCTGCGGTAATTGTTGTCTTGCTAAGACATTTCCATCAACAATATATAAACAGTAATTTTTATACGCCCTGATGCCAAGTGATTTTCCTCCAAAGTCTTCATCGCCACAGATCCCGTTTAAATTTGGTAATTTTCAAAAAAATGATCTTGTTTCATTCCTTCCGGGAGATAATCAAGATCTTTTGAAGTTAATCAAACTGATTACTAATAAAGGAAAGAGTCATCGTCTTTATCTTTGGGGAGAATCAGGAACAGGTAAATCACACCTTCTCCAGGCAGCGTGTAAACAAGCTGCTGATTCCGAACTGCATGTTGCCTACATCCCATTAAAAGAACTTTCTATGTTAAGTGCAGAAATGTTGCATGACTTAGGTGAACTGGATTTAGTTTGTGTTGATGATCTTGAATGCCTTGCAGGGCAGACTGAATGGCAGCAAGGATTAGTATGGCTTTATAACGAACTACGCGATAACAATCATTCCATGATCATTAGTGGAAATAAATCATCTACAAACATTGATCTCGAAGTCGAAGATTTAAAATCGAGACTAGCCTGGGATCAGGTAACTCAAATAAAATCACCCGATGATGAATTAAAAATAGAAATACTAAAACAAAAAGCAAATGCTCGATCATTTGAATTGAGTGATGAAGTGATTGAGTTCTTAATTCGTAGAGTTGATCGTAATTTGGGGTCGTTAATGAATGTTCTTGATAAAATCGATCATGCATCGTTAGCGGAAAAACGTAAAATAACTATTCCGTTCGTAAAAAACATTCTTGAAAAAAACTAATGTCAAATATAAACATTGAATATATATTAAAAAATAAAAAAAAATTGTATTCAGTCTATACGAATTTTAGATCGGGATATTATTTCATTAGATTTATTTATTTCGTAATCAGAAGAAAAAGCATAGGGTTTTTACGATATTATCCAGGACATTATAGCTCAATGTTGCCAAGTGGTTCAGGTTTAATAAAAGATAGTGAAATTATTTCTAAAACTAAAGAATTAATAGGAGGGGTAAGTTTAAATAAAGATCTCCAGTT
>JBFIIJ010000146.1:0-6158 GCA_041601315.1 Gammaproteobacteria bacterium | reverse complement strand
TCAAGAAGATAATGAAGCTAGACAGTTGGGTTCAGGCATCGACCCAAACACGATCGACAATTATCTAAAAAATGTTGATAACCATATTGTTCTCCCAGTTGATACTAAAATCAGAATTTTGACCACAGCAGCAGATGTTATTCATTCTTGGTGGGTACCGGATCTAGGCTGGAAGCGAGATGCAATCCCTGGCTACATTAATGACAACTGGACTTATATTGAAAAGCCAGGCATTTACCGCGGCAAATGTACTGAGTTATGTGGAAAAGATCATGGCTTTATGCCAATCGTTGTTCATGCGGTATCTAAAGAAGATTACGCAGTATGGGTTGAGGAAAAAAAGGCTGAACTCGCTGCGGCTAATACTGGTGCAGATATGAGCATGGATGAGCTTATGGAAAAAGGTAAGTCGGTCTATGCAGCAAACTGTGCATCTTGCCATATGCCTGAAGGCCAAGGGTTGCCAGGTGTTTTTCCAGCGCTAGCCGGAAGTGCAGTAGCAACAGGCCCGGCAGAAGACCATATTAATCGCGTTATTAATGGTTTAAATATGATGCCTGCATTTAAGGATCAATTGAATGATGCTGATCTTGCGGCAGCAATTACTTATGAAAGAAATTCATGGGGTAATGATACCGGCGATATGGTTCAACCATCAGATGTAAAAGCAGCACGATAATAACAACACTACATATTAATTATTTGGATAAGTAACCAGAGGATAGATACATGAGCTACGCAGCTGTCCACGACGATCATCACGACCACGATCACAAACCAACAGGTATAGGCCGTTGGTTGTTTTCAACGAACCACAAAGACATTGGAACCATGTACCTGGTTTTCTCTTTAATCATGTTCTTTGTCGGTGGAGCAATGGCAATGGTCATTCGACTTGAGCTATTTCAGCCGGGAATGCAGTTTGTTGACCCACAATTTTTTAATTCTATGACAACAGTGCATGCGCTAGTCATGATTTTCGGTGCCTTGATGCCAGCTGGCGTAGGTCTGGCCAACTGGATGATTCCGATAATGATCGGTGCGCCAGATATGGCTATGCCTCGTATGAATAATATGAGCTTCTGGATTCTTCCTTTTGCTTTTACTTTATTGTTGTCTACCTTCTTTATGCAGGGTGGCGCACCAGCGGGCGGCTGGACAATGTATCCTCCACTGGTTCTGCAATTAGGCGATGGTTTCCCATTCTTGATTTTCGCAGTTCACTTTTTGGGTATCTCTTCTATCATGGGTGCAATTAATATTATTGCTACGGTATTTAATATGCGTGCGCCGGGCATGACCTTTATGAGATTGCCTTTGTTTGTATGGACATGGATTATTACGGCATTCTTGTTGATTGCTTCCATGCCAGTATTGGCTGGTGCGGTGACCATGCTATTGACGGATAAATTCTTCGGTACTGCATTCTTTGATGCTGCCGGCGGCGGCGACCCCGTTTTGTTCCAGCATGTATTCTGGTTCTTTGGTCATCCGGAAGTATATATTCTGGTTTTACCTTCTTTCGGTATTATCTCTCAGATTATTCCGACGTTTGCTCGTAAGCCACTGTTTGGTTATGCCTCTATGGTTTATGCAACAGCCTCGATTGCATTCTTGTCTTTCTTTGTTTGGGCGCATCACATGTTTGCAGTAGGCATGCCTTTAACAGGTGAGCTTTTCTTTATGTATGCGACGATGGCGATTGCTGTACCTACTGGTGTGAAAATTTTCAACTGGACAGCGACCATGTGGAAAGGATCAATGACCTTTGAAACACCAATGTTATTTTCTATTGGTGTTCTGTTCATGTTCTCGCTTGGTGGTTTTTCTGGTTTGATGATGGGTATTACTCCTGTTGATTTTCAGTATCACGATACCTATTTCATCGTAGCGCATTTCCATTACGTTATTGTGCCGGGCATTATCTTTGGTGTGATTGCGGGTATTTATTACTGGTTACCTAAATGGACCGGTGTTATGTATGACGAAACGTTAGGTAAATGGCATTTCTGGTTATCAACGATTTCAGTAAACGTTCTGTTCTTCCCGATGCATTTCATTGGTCTAGCAGGCATGCCTCGACGTATCCCTGATTATAGTACCCAGTTTGCGGATTGGAACGCGATAATCAGCATTGGTGGTTTTGTCTTTGGCTTCAGTCAATTGATACTTGTTTGGGTTGTTATCAAATGTGCTCGCGGTGACGGCGAAAAAGCAACAGATCAAGTTTGGGAAGGAGCACATGGTTTAGAATTTACATTGCCATCGCCTCCTCCATTCCATAGCTTTACAACGCCACCTGAAGTAACGGATGCGACTGCGCATTCATAAGGTTGTAAATAAAGCTAAATGAGTGATAAGGAAAAGACGGAAGCGGAAAAGGAATTAGCAACTAAAAACGTGCGATTAGTCATTATTTTAGGACTAATCGCGTTTGGTTTTTATGTTGGTATTTTTCTGATGTATTCGTAAATTGATGGCTCAAAGCGCAACAAGAACGGCTAAGAAATTAGCCTTGTTTGCAATAGCGATGTTTGGTTTTGGCTATGCTTTGGTGCCGCTTTATGACTTGGTCTGTGACGTTACAGGTATTGGCGGCAAGACAGGTGTTATCTCTCAGTCAGAAGCCGAGGCGGATGTAATTGATGCAGATCGACTGGTTACAGTTGAGTTTGATACGAATGTGGATTCTGCCCTGCCTTGGAAGTTTAAGGCGGCTGAATTCAAGATGAAGGTTCATCCTGGCGAGATGTCTGAAGCGGTATTTGTAGTAGAAAACCAATCAGATAAGCCGGTTATTGGAAAAGCTATACCAAGTGTTGCGCCAGAAATTGCATCACGATTTTTTAATAAAACAGAGTGTTTCTGTTTTACACAGCAACTTCTCGAAGCTGGTGAACGTAAAGAAATGATCGTGCGTTTTATTGTCGGTTCGGAGTTGCCAGAAGATATTTTAGTTATGACATTGTCATATAAGTTTTTTCAAGTACTTGATAATGCAGATGTTGCAGTATCAGATATAAAAGCAGTTAAGACGAAAAGTTAGTTTTTGTAAAATAATAAATATATTTTTTAAGAGGAATAGTTATGTCTAACTCTCATGACACATATTTTATCCCGGAACCTAGCCGTTGGCCGATAGTAGGAACTTTGGCTTTGTTCATCTCCTTCATCGGTGGTGGCATGATGCTGAATGGATCAGGGTTCGGTACGTTCATTCTTGGTCTAGGTATTGGTGCTGTTATATATATGTTCTGTGGCTGGTTTTCTGATGTTATCGGAGAAAGCCTGGCTGGTAATTACAACAAACAGGTTGATATCAGTTTTCGTTGGGGCATGAGTTGGTTTATCTTTTCTGAAGTCATGTTCTTTGCTGCATTCTTTGGTGCTCTTTTCTACATAAGAGTGTTGTCTGTGCCTTGGTTAGGTGGTGAAGGAGCGGGTTTCGCGACGCATATGTTTTTATGGCCAGATTTTGAAGCGGTATGGCCATTATTAACAACACCAGATATGGCTCTAGCAGGTGTTGAGTCAAAGTACCTCGCGATTAAGGAAGTCATTCCTGCGTTTGATGTTCCTCTCGTAAATACAATACTTCTTTTATCTAGTGGTGTAACAATTACGCTTGCTCATCATGCTTTGAAGAAAGATCATCGTAAACCTTTGTGTTGGTGGTTAGCTGCAACCGTTCTTTTGGGCTTTGTTTTTGTTTATTTTCAGGTTCAAGAATATGCGCATGCTTATCATGAATTAGATCTGACCATGAAATCGGGTGTATATGGTTCAACCTTTTTTATGTTGACCGGTTTCCACGGTTTTCATGTCACCATGGGTGCAACCATGATTTTGGTTATTTTGTTTAGATCAATGATGGGCCATTTTTCGGCTAAAGATCACTTCGCTTTTGAAGGGGTTGCCTGGTATTGGCACTTTGTTGACGTAGTCTGGTTAGGACTTTATGTCTTTGTTTACTGGATATAGTTAAGCAGAGAAACAGCATACGGAGGCGCTGCATTAGCAGCGCCTTTTTTGTTTTCAGCGTTTAAAAGATTGTCATATTAAATAAATTTAAAAACCTGCGCTGTGAGGTTGTATCCAGCCAAATCTGAAACCTACAAATAGAGAAACAAACAAAAGAATAGAGACAGAAATTCTAAAAGTTAGCGAAGTAACCAAACGTTTTGATTTAGAATCATCTTTGACTAGAAAAAAGCCTCCTGCTAACAACGAAGCACCTATCAAGAGAAACAAGATCGCGATGTATATTTTAAAAAGCAGAGTAGCCATTATTTTTGTATTTATAAAAAAATGAATATTCTAGTAGTATAACCAGCAAATATAACTTTAATGAAACTAATTATTGGAAACTGGTGTTTTAACCCAAAAATATTAACAAGCTTACTAGCCTTGATCTTATTCTCGATGTTTGTATTTCTCGGTTTTTGGCAGTTAGATCGCTCGGAACACAAAAGAAATTTATATTCTGAATTTGAAAATAGACAGTCAGCAGATGCAATCGATTTCAATAAGGTTGAAAACTATCAATTAGACGAAGAATATCTTGTTTGGCGAAAACTTGAAGCTACGGGTCAGTTTCTCGAACAGTATCAGATACTATTAGATAATCAGGTGGAAAATACTCATGCAGGCTATTTTGTTTATACGCCTTTCAAGCTGGATCAAAGTGATAGGGTTATTCTGGTAAATAGAGGCTGGTTATTAGCAGAGACAGACAGAGCAATTAGCCCTAAATTAGTTTTTTCTAATGGCGCTGTTAAAATTAATGGCGTTATAAAAAAAGTGCCAAATACAGGTTTGCTGTTAAAAGATATGCCGCCAGAAAAAATGAACGAAGCTATTTATCGTGTTCAACGAATAGACATAAATGAGTTAGAAGAATTAACACAGTTAAAACTATTGCCTTACATTATTCGATTGGAAGCAGAATCCGAGCATGGCTATATAAGAAATTGGCGGTTGCCGGGCTCTGGTGAAAGCATTCATATGGGTTATGCTTTTCAGTGGTTTGCATTTGCAGCAGTGCTGTTATTAATTTATTTAATTTTAAATTTTAAAAAAATTCAGGACAACAATAATGGGTGAAGAAGATATAGTTAAAAAGAGTAATAATAAATTAACTATTATTCTGCTTGTCGTAATGTTTCTCAGTCCAGTGATATTGTCGTGGTATGTTTTTAATTATACTGACTTTCTTGAAGCTAGAGGCATGTCTAATAAAGGTGAGCTTATCGATCCGCCAAGGCCTTTAGGTGACTTGGCTCTAATCGATCCTTTAAATGATGAAAGAAAAGATAGTTTGTTTGGTAAGTGGACTTTAGCTTATGTAACACAAAGTTGTGAAAAAACATGCCTGGATAATGTTTATCGTATGCGCCAAATTCATATAGCTATGGATAAACATTCATTACGCGTACAAAAAGCATTGTTATTAACTGATCAATCAGTAGATGAATTAAAAGAAATGCTGGTTGATTTTAGAGGTCAGCAAATTTTTAATACATCAATAATTGATGTGAATGAATTGTTAAAACAATTTCAATTAGGTGAAGAGGATAACCCTGTTGAAGCAGCTCGAATCTATATTATAGATCCTCTTGGTAATTTGATGATGAGCTTTAAGCCTGATGCTGATCCAAGAGATATTTATAATGATTTAAAAAAATTATTAAGAGGATCACGAATCGGTTGATCTGACCAACATTAAGAAAGAGTTATAGTGATGAATAATATATTATTAAATTTTGCACGTGTTGCAATGATTATGGCATTTATAGTTATCGTGTTAGGCGCTTATACACGTTTGTCTGATGCGGGTTTAGGTTGTCCTGACTGGCCGGGTTGTTATGGCAAATTATTAGTTCCAGAACATGTTGAAGAAACAAATGAACATCTTTCCGTAAGGCCGCTTGAACACGCTAAAGCATGGAAAGAAATGATTCATCGATATGCTGCTAGCACGTTAGGATTTTTAATATTTATTATAGCGCTTATACCATGGATGAAATCGTCCTTGTCAAATATGCGTGTTTTTGCGTCGGCTTTATTATTGTTAGTTATATTTCAGGGCATGTTAGGCATGTGGACAGTAACGCTTTTATTAAAACCCGTTATTGTCATGTTACATCTTCTTGGAGGCT
>JBFIIJ010000145.1:0-6172 GCA_041601315.1 Gammaproteobacteria bacterium | reverse complement strand
CCTCAGGTTTCATATCCACGTCGAAGCCAGTACGCCCCCAATGTGTATCCCGAAGAATCGTTACAGATTATAGACTAAAAAATAGAATTAACATTCCCTAATATCGATTAATTTTTTGTAAATATTGAAATTTGAAGTGAGTTTCTTTATTTGAGTATTAATTAAGATGTATTGAATTGTTTGTTTTCTTAGTGTCCCATTCTTTTTTCTTCATGTAGATATCTGTTAATAGTTCGCAAATATTATAGAAGATATCTTCTTTTAAATGTAAGCTCGCTGGACCTATGTGCAGATGATACATTTTGCATTCGGGACAATGCGAAATATTACAGTATCGGGTACGTCCGAGTAGAACGGTCTCACATACATTATGGTTTTTCATACTTTAACCTCAGATAAAAATTTATACGTGTCTGGAACTGTTTAAACAATGTGAAGGTGGATATCCAAATTCACGTTGAAAAGCGGTAGAGAAATTTGATGAGTTACTGTAACCGGCAATGTATGCAGCCTGATTGATTGAAACGCCGTCATAAATTAGTGATTGTCGTGCAAGCTGTAGTTTTTTGGAACGAACGTATTGAATCACAGTTGTTCCGAAGCACTGTTTATAGAGTCGCTGTAATGTTGCAACACTCATATTCATCACTTTTGCAATGTCTTCCAGATGAAGTTCATCTTTAATATGTGTGTTGATGTAATCTCTTACTGCTCTTGTTCTATTCAAATCGCGTTCACTGATTTTGTTTGAAGTAAGACCAATGGCTTCATTATTAATTTGTGAGAGCGCATCAAACAAAATTTGAAATGCCCACATGCTGGTCGCAATTTTATTGAGCGTACTTTTATCGTCGTTTGCTGAGATAATATCTTCGGCGCAACGTATTGAACTGGGTGCCGGTTTCCATTCCTGTATTGCGAGATGAGTTGATACGAATGAGCTGAAGTTAGTATTTTCTAATGACATATCAACTTCAGATAATTTACTGAGCCATGCTGTTGGTAAGGAAATATTCACCTTACGAACACGGCTGCCTTTAGTAACATTTCTTCGAAAGAGAGCCGGTTCGTTTTGTGACCAGATATGACCACAAGGTTTATCTTTCGCTGAAAAGTTGAGGGGAAGTTTGCCCAACGACGCATTGATTTCACCTTCTAATAATAATAAAACAGAAAACGAAGGCTCGACCATTGCAGTGCTGACAACGTCTTCTACTGCAAGAGCATCTGTCACATGTACTTGAAGATTGAGTCCTAAATTAGAAAAGCCGAAATTTCCTTCAAACAGCACCTCGGAATCCCGGTCTTTTTCCTGATGTGATTCTGTTGCTCCAAAACTCGCTTTTACAATCGAATTGAGCTTTCCAATCGTGAAACTTTGCTCTTTAGTTTTGTACTTACGTGCTTTTAATGTTGCTAAATCAGGCATTTCTATAGGTTCTCACTGTTTTTTGACGATTTCGCAAATGCGCATGCAAATAATAATCGTTATCATTCGCATCAAAATATAACCTAATTATCAAAAACATCCAAGCTAAGAAATAAATATGAATAAAATTAACGCTCACACTTTATGTTCAACTTTCGTTGCACTCTGGGGAATTGTGCTATCAACTAACCTATATGCCGAAGTAGAGGTTTCTGAACTGGAAGCCATTGTTGTTGAAGGTGAACCTGGGGTTGTTACCGAAGGGACGAAGTCATACACATCAGACCGTGCAACTGTTGGTTTTAAGCACCCAGTTAATCTGAAAGAAGTACCTTTGACAGTTAATGTTATTACTGAGCAAAGAATACTGGATGTTAATGCAAACACATTGGAGGAGGCGGCATATCTATTACCTAATTTAACAACTACGTTAGGTAATGATTTTGGAGGCTCTTTATATTCCAGAGGTCACGAAGTATTTAGCTACAATGTAGATGGTTCACCACGTCCTTATTTAAGTCTTTATGGTACAGCACCTGACATGGTGTTTTTTGACCGTGTCGAAGTTTTGTCAGGTCCTTCTGGTATATTTCAAGGCTCAGGTGAACCAGTGGGTACAATCAATCTCGTTAGAAAACGCGCAGCCTATGAGTTTTCTGCTGAAGGTGCAGCAGAATATGGTTCGTTTGATTCAAAGCGTTTACAAAGTGATATTACCGGTCCATTGAATAGTGATGGATCAATTCGTGGTCGAATGATTACCTATGGACTAGACGAAGATTCTTTTGTCGACATAAGCGAACGTCTTCGATATGGCGGCTTTGGCACGCTTGAATTTGATGCAGGTGATGCGACGACTTTATCGATTGGGTTTATGACTGAATTTCAGGACGCAACTGCAATGAGTGGTCAACCTCGATATACCGATGGTAGTCCCATAGCACTTGAGCGTGAAAGATTTATCGGTGCACCTTGGAATAAAAATAATTACGATACCAAAGAAGCATTTACTGAAATTGAACATCGATTAAATAATGCAGGTGTTTTGAAATTAGCAGCTCGCGTCTATAGTCGTGATACTGATATTAAAACAGCTATATTAACAAATACCGGTGGAGTTTCAGGTGTTAATAAAGCGACCGGTAATTTTTCTATGATGGTTTTTGCTCGTGATTGGGTAGAAAAAAATAAATACTACGATACAAATTATACACAGCCTTTTTCACTATTCGGTAAAAATGCAGAATTTACAGTAGGCGCAGATTTTAGAATGTCTACACAAGAATTTAGACAGAATTTTGATACGACTTCATTGGGTACTCAAAATATTAATACCTTTAATCCTTATGCATTGGTCGAACCAACATTAACTTTTCCCGGCGTTGGCCCCGGTTTTAGGTTAAATACGACTACTGATATAGATGAAAAAGGTGGATATGGTTTTGGTCGTGTTGATCTAACAGATAATCTTAAGTTCACAGTTGGTGGCCGTTATTCTGATTATGATAGTGAAACGACTGACACAGGGCGAGGTACCATCACTCGTGTTAATGCTCATGAATTTATACCCTTTGCTGGAATGAGTTACGATTTTAGTGACCAGTATACTGCTTACACCAGTTATTCAGAAATTTTTAAACCTCAATCAGAAACAAAATCTAATGGATCACAACTACAGCCCGTTATTGGTAAACAAGTAGAAGTGGGTTTAAAAGCATCATTTTTTGATGATAAGTTAAACGGTCAAGTTGCTACGTATTTACTTGATGATGAACATAGAGCTACTACCGACCCGGCGAATACTAACTTTTCTATTGAGAGTGGAAAGTTAAGTACTTATGGTTTTGAGGCAGGTATATCGGGAAAATTAACGCATAATATTGATATAGCAACGGGTTATTCTTACGTAGATACCAATTTAACAACTGATCCTACGCCTGAACATAATATTACTGCTTTTGGAAAATACACTTTTCATGAAGGTAAAGCACGTGGTTTATCTGCCGGTTTAGGAGTTATTGCTGCGAGTAATTTTAGTGCAGTTGATACAACAAATAACGTAGTAGTTAAAGCGGGTAGTTATGCTGTATTAAATGCGCTGTTGGGCTATGAAATTCATAAGAACGTTGATTTGCAATTGAATATAAATAACTTGCTGGACGAAAACTATATTGTCCGAGTCATAGATAACAATCGTGGGACATTTTATGGTGAACCTTTAAACGCCGTTGTAAGACTTAATATTAAGTTTGACTAATAATGATAAAGATTTGTTTACTAATTGTATTTTTTTTATTTAATGCTTCTTTATCTGTAGATGCGCAAACAATAACAGACATACTTGGTCGTGAAGTAGAGATAAACGACCAAGTAGATAAAGTTATTCTTGGTGAAGGTCGGTTTCTTGCAGCATTCGGCGTCCTGGATATAAATACCCCCTTATCCAGAGTCGCCGGTATGCTCAATGAGTTTCGTAAATATGATCCTCCCAGTTTTCAAAAATATAAAGAGACTTATCCGGAAATAGATTCGATTCCAAATTTTGGAGAAACATCGGAAGATACAGTCAGTATTGAAAAAATTATTTCGTTAAATCCTGATGTTGCCATCTTTGGGGTTGAAGGTCATGGCCCTAAAGCACAGTCTAAAATTATTATTGAAACTTTGGAGGCTGTCGGGATACCAGTTGTCTTTATTGATTTTCGGCAGCAGCCTTTGAAGAATACAGCTCGGAGTATAGAAATTATCGGGCAGATATTAGGTCGCGAAAAACAAGCTGAGCAATTTTCTATTTTTTATCAAGCTGAGTTAACGAAGATTACTGAACGACTGGCAAATGATACGAGCGCATGTCCGACAGTGCTACTAGAAATACGTGTTGGTTTGGGTGAAGAGTGTTGTATGACAATAGCTAAGGGCATGTTTGCAGACCTGATCGAGCAAGCTGGAGGTTGTAATATTGCAAAGGATGTCTTGCCGGGTGTTGCTGGTTTATTAAATCTTGAATACGTCATTACAGCTGCGCCAGATGTCTATATTGGAACAGCTGTTGGTAGTACTTCAGGACCCATGTCAGGTAAGGGAAGAATTGTTCTTGGCGCAGGCATTGATCAAGCAACTGCACAGTCTTCACTTGAAGAAGCATTACAAAGAGTTGGTATTAATAGTTTGCCTGCAGTACAAAATAAACGTGCACATGCAATATGGCATCATTACTACAATTCACCTTTAAATCTTTATGCTTTCCAACAGTTTGCTAAATGGTTTCATCCTGATTTGTTTGCTGATGTAGATCCAGATAAAACACAAACATACTTATTGGACATGTTCGAACCTGTAGATCTGTCTGGAGTGTATGCAGTATCAGTTAGTCAATAGTTTAAAATATAATATTAATGAAAAATTCTTTGCCAGAGAATTCGGGTGCTAGCTATGCCCGGATAACACGTCGTCGACTTTATTTACTTATTGTAATGTTTATTGCATTGGTTTTGTCTGTCGCGATTGATATTTTGACTGGTCCTTCCGGATTACCGCTAAACACAATTATAAAAGGTTTGTTTGCACCTGATTCAATAAGTCAGGGCGAACAGGTGATACTTTGGTCGATAAGGTTACCTTATGCACTCATGGCTATTGTTGTCGGGGCAAGTTTGGGTCTGGCGGGAGCAGAAACCCAAACGGCATTGAACAATCCATTAGCAAGTCCGTATACATTAGGTATTTCATGGGCGGCAACATTAGGTGCGGTATTTGCCATTATTATTGGTTTGGATCAGTTTGGTATTTCACAAAATATTGCTGTGCCATTAACTGCTTTTGTTTTTTCTTTTCTTGCAGGCTTGGCCATTATTATGTTGGCGCAAATATTTGGTTCGCGAACAGAAACTATAATTCTGTTTGGCATATCATTGGTATTTTTATGTACAGCCTTTATCTATTTATTACAGTTTATTGCTGATGCAGATGATGTTCAGCAAAGTGTTTTCTGGAGTATGGGCAGTCTTGCACGGGCTTCATGGGATAAGGTTGGTATTGTTGCTTTAGTATTTATTCTGACTGCACCTTTTTCATTCAAAAGCGCCTGGCCTATGACTTTATTACGTTGCGGTGAACAACAAGCAAGTAGTTCAGGCTTATCTGTACATCGATTACGTTTGATTTGTTTTTTTAGAGCGTGTTTATTAGCTGCAACGGCAGTTTCGTTTGCCGGTGCCATTGGTTTTATTGGTTTGGTCGGGCCGCATATTTCACGTCTCGCTCTAGGCGAAGATCATCGTTTCTATTTGCCTGGCGCAGCATTAATAGGTGCCTTGTTATTATCTCTAGCTTCTATCTGTTCCAAGCTAATTGTCCCCGGTGTTATCTTACCTGTCGGTATTGTTACTGCACTTGTTGGTGTACCCGTGTTTGTTGCTTTGATTGTTTCCAGTAGGAAAATGCAATGAACGACGGATTAAGTGTAAAAAGATTATCCGCTGGTTATGGTCGAGTTGAAGTTATTTCAGGTGTCGATTTACCTAATATGCAACATGGTAGAGTTGTCGGATTGTTAGGACAAAATGCTGCGGGAAAATCAACTCTATTAAAATCATTAGCTGGGCAAATAAAATATACAGGTCATGCACAATATGATGAATATATTTTATCTGACTTATCTATTCCCGAACGAATTGCACGCATCGGTTATTTGCCACAAACGCCGATTCAATCAACCGGTTTATTAGTTTGGGAAGTTGCGTT